>NZ_BAABRP010000010.1 GCF_039545055.1 Deinococcus carri | reverse complement strand
TGGTCAAACTCCATCGGCGTTAGCCCCACCAGCCGCTCAAAGGAACGCGCTCGGGACTTCAGCTTCTCCAGCCGTAACACCCCTGAACCTACCTGCTCCTACCTCTACTGCGCAACGGGTCTTGAGAGGGGCATAGGCCAGATAGACCCCTGTCAGGGCCAGGACCAGGGCAACGATTCCCAGCGTACGCACCGTCACGAAGACGCGTTCGATGGTCGCTATGGCCTCAGGATTGCCGTTGTCATTGAAGCCCGCCGCAAACCCCAGCATCAGGCCCAGACCGCACAGGGCAGCCAGAGCCAGCAGAGACAGAGTCGTGAGCAGGCAGCCCACTGGACGAGGACGCATGGCCCAGCATAGCCAGGCCCCACCGCCCCTCTCCCCGCATTTGTCCCCCCCGCCGCCCGCTAGCCTGAGCACATGACCGCCGACGCCTCCCCCACCCCTGCCCCGACCTCCCGCGCGTTCGTGTCCCTGATCGGGGCGGGACCGGGCGACCCCGGCCTGCTGACACTGCGCGGGGCCGAGGCGCTGCGGCAGGCGGACGTGGTGCTGTTCGACTACCTGGCGAACCCGGAGCTGCTGCGCCACTGCCCGCAGGCCGAGACGATCTACGTGGGCAAGAAGGGCTTTTCGGAGTACATCTCGCAGGAGCAGATCAACGCGCTGCTTGTGGACAAGGCGCGGGAAGGCGGTGGCAAGCGGGTGGCGCGGCTCAAGGGCGGCGACGTGTTCGTGTTCGGGCGCGGCGGCGAGGAGGCCGAGGCGTGCGTGCAGGCCGGGATTCCCTTTGAGGTCGTGCCGGGCGTGACCAGCGCCATCGCCGCGCCCGCCTACGCCGGGATACCGGTCACCCACCGGGAGGCCGCGCGCAGTTTCGCCGTGCTGACCGGCAACACGAAGGAGGGCGGCGCGCACTACGAGCGCCTCTCCGGCGTGGACACACTGGTGCTACTGATGGGGGTGCGCAACCTGGACCAGATTGCAGCCGACCTGATCGCGGCGGGCCGCGACCCGCAGACGCCCGCCGCCACCGTGCAGTGGGGCACCACCGCGCGGCAGCGGGTGGCGACGGGCACCCTCGCCACCATCGCGCAGGCGGTGCGCGAGGCCGGGCTGGAAGCCCCCGCCGTCACGGTCGTGGGGGAGGTCGCCCGCCTGCGGGACACGCTGCGCTGGTTCGACAAGGTCCCCGGCGTGGGTGGTCCCCTGGCCGGGCGCACGGTCGCCGTGACCCGCACGCGGGGGGGTGCGAGCGCGCTCTCGGACGTGCTGCGCGCACGGGGGGCGGACGTGCTGGAGGTGCCCCTCATCCGCTTCGCGGACACCGGGGACGAGGCCGCGCTGCACGCCCGCCTGCGCGACCTGACCGGCGTGACATGGCTGCTGCTCACCAGCAACCAGGCGGTCACGGCGCTGTTCACGCACCTCAGGCGGCTGGGGCTGGACGCGCGGCACCTGGGTGGGGTGCGGCTCGCGGCGGTGGGGCCAAGCACCGCCCGCAGCCTGGAGGAGGGGGGCCTGCGCGCCGATTTCGTGCCCTCCACCCCCGGCGCGCGGCACCTGGGCGCAGAGCTTCCGGCACAGGCGGGCGACCTCGTGCTGCACCTGACCAGCCAGGTCGCGGAGGACGACCTGCAACGGGGGCTGGAAGCGCGCGGCGTCCGTTACGAACGCGCCGAGCTGTACCGCACCGAACCGGCCCAGATGACCCAACACGCGCTGGCACGGTTGCGGCAGGCCGACGTGGTGACCCTCGCCTCCGGCAGCGCGGCGCGGCACCTGGCGGCCCTGGCGGGAACCGACTTCGCGGTCGCCGCGATGGGGCCGCAGACGGCGGACGCGGCGCGGGCAGCAGGTTTCGCGCGGGTGACCGTGGCGCAGGAGGCGGCGCTGGAAGCTCTGGCGGACGCTGCCCAGGCCGCGCTCGCCGGGACACAGGAGGCGGCCACCCCGCCCAGCATCTGAACCTGGTTCAGACTGTACGATCTCTCCAGATTTCTTCTAGGCAAGCGAGTGACGGGCGTGTCAGTCTGCGGCATGTCACCCCGGAGTACCCCCACGACCAGCCAGTCCGCCTGGTCTGGGCAGCCACAGGAGGACCAGGCCGACCTGGCGGCCCTGCTGGAACTCAGCCAGGCCATGCTGGGTGCCCAGACCGCCGCCGAGGTGGAGGAGGTGCTGACCCGCCTCAGCGTGCGGCTGCTGGAGACGCGCTACGCGCTGTTCCTGCGCTACTGGCAGGAACAGGACGTGCTGCGCGTGACCACCCAGGCGGGCCAGTACGCCGCCGAACTGGGCACGGTGCTGTACCGGGGCCAGGGCCTGTCCTGGCAGGCGGCGCTGGGGCCGGAGGCCGTCTTGCGCGTTCACCGCGACGCCCTGCCGCCCCAGGCTGTCCTGCAACCCGGCACGCCCCGGCAGTCCGCGCTGTTCGCGCCGCTGCGCACGTCGGGCGGGCGGCTGCTGGGCATCCTGACGGTCGGGCGGATCGCGCCGGACTTCACCCGGCGCGACGAGACACTGCTGGCGACCTTTGCCAATGCCGGGACGGTCACGCTGGAGCGCATCTACCAGACACAGCAGGCCAACGCCACCCGCGACGGGGCGCTGCTGGCCCTGGGGCTGGCCCTGGAAGCCCGCGACTACGAGACGCAGGGCCACACCAGCCGCACCGTGACGCTGGCCCAGGAACTGGGCGGCCGGCTGGGGCTGGAGGCGGCAGAGCTGGACGCGCTGCGGCAGGGAGCCTACCTGCACGACATCGGCAAGCTCAGCGTGCCCGACAGCGTGCTGCTCAAGCCCGGTCCCCTCACGCCCGCCGAGCGCACCGTGATGCAGGAACACGTGCGGACGGGCGAGGCGCTGGTGCGGCACATTCCCACCATTCCCGCCGGCGTGCTGGCCGTGATCCGCTCGCACCACGAGCGCTGGGACGGCCAGGGCTACCCCGACGGCCTGCCGGGCGAGGCAATTCCGCTGCTGGCCCGGATTTTTGCCGTGGTGGACGTGTTCGATGCCCTGACCCACCAGCGCCCCTACCACGCCGCCCGCCCCATCGAGGAGGCCCTGGCCCTGATTCGCGCCGAGGCGGGGCACCACTTCGACCCGGCGGTGGTCGCGGCCTTTCTGGAGTTGCTGGGGGACGGCGCGAGCGAACCTACCCCGGCTCCCCCGACCCCCTGAGACGAGATGGCTCTGATTCCAGGGAATCAACGCAATTGTGTAGAACCGCCCCAGCCTCCCCGCCGAAAATGCCGTCCGGCACGTGTTTCTTACCGTTCAGTCGGGGACGCCCGCCCCGGCGCGGCGCGCTATGCTACGCCCCATGAGTCTGGCGGCCTTCCTGGAACTGCGCGGCGAGGCGGCCCTGGTGGTGGGGGGCGGCCCGGTCGCCCTGCGCCGCACCCGCACGCTGCTGGAAGGTGGCCTGCGCGTGACTGTCGTCGCGCCCGAGCTGCACCCCGACTTCGCGGCCCTGCCGGTGCAGACCGAGTGTCGCCCCTACCAGCCCGCCGACCTGCGCGGGGTGCGGGTGGTGGTGGCCGCCACGGACAGCCCTGCCGTCAACGACGCCGTGTGTGACGCGGCCCGCGTTGACGGCATCCTGGTCAACCACGCGGGCGAGGCAGCGCGCGGCACCCTGCGCTTTCCCGCCCTGACCCGACGCGGCCCCGTGCAGGTGGCCGTCGGTACGGGCCGCGAGCTGCCGCTGCTGGCGCAGGCCCTCGCGGAACGGTTCGCGGCGCTGCTGCCGGGGGAAGAAGCGGTGGAACGCTGGGCGGCCCGGCGCGAGCAGGCCCTGGCCCTAGCCCCCGCCGAGCGCACCCGCGCCCTGGCCGACCTGCGCGCCGACATCCGCGCCGCGCTGGGCCTGCCCGCCCGTGTGGAGGGAGCCGCGTGACGCTGGCCTGCCCGACCGCCCGCGCCTTCCTGGCCCAGCCGCAGGTGCTATCGCCCGCCCCGCTGGACTTTGCCGTGGTGGGCCTGAACCACCAGACCGCGCCCGTCGAGGTGCGCGAGCGGGCCGCCGTGCGCGCCGGGGAGGAACAGGCCCTGCTGGAGCACCTCTCGCGCCATGCGCAGGAAGTGATGCTGCTCTCCACCTGCAACCGCACCGAGGTCTACCTGGCGGGCATCGGGGGCGACCCGGTCAGCGCCTTCGAGGGGGCCTGGGGGCACGCGCTGGACGGGCACCTGTATGTCCACCGGGGGGAGGCGGCCGTCATGCACCTCTACCGGGTGGCGGCGGGCCTGGACAGCCTGGTGATCGGGGAGACGCAGATTCAGGGCCAGGTCAAGCGGGCCTGGCAGGCGGCGCGCGAGGAGCACCTCTCCGGCACGCTGCTGAACAAGATTGCCCAGGGGGCGCTCGCCGCCGGGAAACGCGTGCGCCACGAAACCGGCCTCAGCGACAAGGTGGTCAGCGTCTCCAGCGCCGCCGTCGAACTCGCGCAGGCGGCGCTGGGCGACCTCACGCGGCGCACGGCCCTGATCCTGGGCGCGGGCGAGACGGCTGAGCTGACCCTCACGCACCTGCGGGCGGCGGGCGTGCAGGACGTGATCGTGGTCAACCGCACCGCCGAGCGTGCCCGCCAGCTGGCCGAGCGCCTGGGCGGCCGCGCCTGCGCCGCCGAGTACCTGCATGAAGTTCTGCCCGAGGCCGACGTGGTGATCGCCTCCAGTGCCGCCCCCCACTACGTCCTGGGCGGTGACGGTGTGCGCGCCGCCCTGGCCGCCCGGCCCGAGCGCCCCATGTTCCTGATCGACATCAGCGTGCCGCGCATCCTGAATCCCGACATCGGGGCGGTGCCGGGGGCCTTTCTCTACAACCTCGACGACCTCACCGCCATCGTGAGCCGCAACCTGCAAAGCCGCCGCGCCGCCCTCCCCCACGCCGAGGCCATCATCCGCGAGGCCGCCTCCGACCTGATGCGCTGGCACCTCACCCGCGAGGCGCAACTGGGGCGGCGGCGGGAGCTGGCGCTGGCGAGTGACTGAGGGGAGAGGGTGAGTGGTCAGTAGGCAGTGGTGAGTGGGAAAAGCAAGACCCTGTCCCCACTGACCACTCACCACGGACCACTTCCCGCCCTCCCGCGTACCGCGCACCACCAACCGCCTGCCCGTTTTCCCGTACCCTGCCCCTCATGTGGACCCGGCTTCCTTCCAGTGCGCTGCGGCTGACCGGCGCGGACCGCGTGGACTTCGTGCAGGGGCAGATGACGAACGACCTGCGGGGCGCGCCCACGCCCGGCGTGGTGGCCTGCTGTTTTCTGAACGTGCGCGGGCAGATCGAGTTCTTCGCGCGGGCGTACAAGCGAGAGGACGACGTGTACCTGCACCTCGACGCCGGGCAGGCGGAGGCGCTGGCCGCGCGGCTGCGGCGCTACATCATCTTCGATCAGGTGGACGTGCAGGACGTGACCGGCGAGCTGCGGACCGTGCATGTCTGGGGCGGGCAGCCGGTGCCGGGCTGGAACGAGTCCGGCGGGGACGCGCAGAGCTTCGAGTTGGGCGGCGGGACGGTCCTGGCCGGGCGCGTCAACCGCACCGGCACCCCCGGCCTCGACCTGCACTACCTCGCCCGGCAGGAGGCGGAGGTGCTGGCCGCGCTGGGCGGCGAGGAAACGCCGCTGAACGTGCTGGACGGGGCGCGGGTGCAAGCCGGCCTCCCCGACGTGACCCGCGACGGCTTTGTGGGCACGCTGCCGCAGGAAGTCGGCCTGGATGTGGGCGGGCCGCTGCCGGCCATCAGCTACCGCAAGGGCTGTTACGTGGGCCAGGAAATCATGGCCCGGCTGGAGGCGCGCGGCAACGCCCACTACCACCTCGCCCGGCTGAGCGGCGAGGGCCTCCCCGACCGGGCGGAGGTCACGCGGGGCGGGAAGGTGGTCGGGCAGGCGGGGCTGCACGCGGGCGGCCTGAGCCTCGCGCGGCTGCGTAAGGAACTCGCGCCGGGGGAGCAGGTGGAGGTAGGCGGCGTTCCCGCCACGGTGCAGCCCCTCACCCCCGCGCCTGCCGATGCTTGATGCCTTTGCCCGCGACCTGCGCGGCGGCACTCCGGCCGACTTGACCCGCGCCGCGCGGAGGGCGCAGATGGTGGCCCTGGCGGTCCTGGCGCTGCCGGGGCTGCCGCTGGGGGGCCTGTACCTGCTGACCCGGCCCGCGCCGCTGCCGCTGCCCTGGGTCGCCGCGCTGGGCCTGCTGGCCGCGGGGCTGGCGCTGCTCGCCCTGCGCCTGGCGCGGGGAGCCGCCCGTGACCCGCAGCCACCCCCACCCCGCCGGGCGCTGGCCGCGGCCATCCAGGCCGCCCCCGCCCCCGCCATCCCCTTTCTGCTGGGGTGCGCCTTCCTGGCCCAGCCCGCCGCGTGGGCCGTGCTGTGGGGGGTGGCCGTGCTGGCCGGGGTCGTGGCATGGGCCAGTGTGCCCGGCTGGGTGCGGGAGGCCACGGCGCGGGCGGCCTGACCGCCCTTTCTCCTGACCCTCCGCCAGATGGCGCAGGCGCAACCCCACCCCGCCCCTTAGCCTGGGCCGGATGGAAGCCCAGACCGCCCGCCTGCTGCTGCTGCCCCTGTTTCCCGCACGGCTCGCCGCCTTCGACCCGGTCAGAGAAAGGTGGAGCGCAACTCTGGTCGAACGGGCCACCCTCAGCGCCGTCGGGCAGATGGGGGCGAAGGGCACACCCGACGCACGGGGCGACCTGGAGATCGGGTACGGCCTGAATCCGGAGGTCTGGGGCCGGGGGTACGCCACCGAGGCGGTGGGGGCGCTGGTCGGGGCACTGCTGGCCCGCCCCGACGTGCGGCGCGTGACGGCCCAGACCGCCACCACCAACCCGGCCAGTGGGCGCGTGCTGGAAAAGCTGGGCTTCACGCGGGTCGGCCAGGCCTGGGACGCGGAAGACGGCGACCTGCTCGTGTGGGCACGCGGGCGGGCTGGAGGGGCATGAAAAAGCCCCCGCCGGAAGCAGCGGGGGCAGGCAAGGGGAAAGCGAGTCGCTCAGCGGCTCTTGGGGTCGTAGGCGTCGCGCAGGGCGTCACCGAAGAGGTTGAAGCCCAGGCTGAACAGGACGATAAAGGCGGCAGGGTACACCATCACCCACCAGAACTGCGGCTGGAGCCACGCGCGGGCGAAGTCCACCAATTGGCCCCACTCGGCGTAGCCAGTCGGATAGCCCAGCCCCAGGAAGGACAGGGCCGCCACACTGAGCGGCACGGTGCCCAAGTCCAGAATCGCCAGGGTGATCACGCTAGCGAGGCTGTTGGGAATCACGTGCTTCATGATCAGCCGCCAGTCGCGGGCACCCAGCGAGCGGGCCGCGTCCACGTACTCCAGTTGCCGGGTCCGCAGCACCTCGCCGCGCACGATGCGGGCATAGTAGGCCCAGCCCGCCACCGTGTAGGCCAGGATGATCGGGAATGAGGGGTCCACGCCGGGGTTGCGCGCGCGCAGGAACGTGACCAGGATGATGGTCAGCACCAGCGGGGGCAGCGCATATAGCACGTCGATAAAGCGCTGGAGCAGGTTGTCGATCCAGCCGCCGTAAAAGCCGCTGATCGCCCCCAGGATCAAGCCCAGGATCAGATTGATACCCACCACAATCAACGACAGCTTGAACATAGTGCGGGTGCCCCACACCAGGCCGTAGAAGATGTCGTAGCCCTGGCTGGTGCCGAAATAGGCCTGCGGGCTGGGCGGCGCGGGGTTGGGCGCGAAGCTCTCGCGCTCAATGGCGTAGCAACTGGGCGGGGCCGCGAAGAGGGCTTTCCAGAAGCCGCCGTTCGCGGGGTTGTAGATCTGGTTGGGGCTGCTGAGATTCAGGTCGCGCAGGCAATTGCCGCCCGCCTCGGCGGAGGGTCGAGCGATCCAGGGGGCAAAAAAGGCCGTCAACACGAACAGCAGTGTGATCGCCAGCCCGAACATGGCGAGCTTATTGCGGCGCAGCTTCAGCACCGGGCGGGAGGTCAGGAAGGTCTTGAAGCGGCTTTCCCGGCGCTGGGGGGGAGCACTGATTGTCGTCATCAGTCAAACCTCACGCGGGGATCGACCACCCCGTACAGGATATCGGTCAGGGTGCTGATCACCACCACGATCAGCGCCGAGAGCAGGGCGAAGCCCAGCACGGCGGGAATATCGAGTTGCAGGGCGGACTGCACCACCCACTGCCCGATGCCTGGGTAGGCGAAGATGGTCTCGGTGATCACAGCACCGCTCAGCAGGCCGATGATCAGGAAACCGCCCAGCGTGATCACCGACAGCAGGGCGTTACGCCGGGCGTGCTTGAGGTTCACAGCCCGTTCAGGCAGTCCCTTGGCACGCGCGGTGCGGACGTAATCGCTGGTGAGCGCTTCGAGCATGTTGTTGCGCATCACCTTGAGGATGGTCGCACTGTTGATGACGATCAGCGTCAGCGCGGGCATGATCAGGTGCCGGAACACGTCGAGCGCCACATCGAACTTGCCATTGAGCAAAGCGTCAATGCCCAACATCCCGGTGTAGCGTTTGATGTCACTCACCGCGAACTGGTTGAGCACCTCAAGCTGCCCGGCCCCCGGCAACCAGCCCAGATAGCCGTACAGTACGGCCAGCAGCACAATCCCCAGCACAAAGGACGGCAGGCTGTAGCCCAGCACGGCAAAGACGCGCAGCACCTGGTCGATAAACCGGTCCTTGTTCAGCGCGCTGAGGGTGCCCAGCCAGACGCCGATCAGGATGATCGGAATGGCCGTGACCAGCGTCAGCTCGATCGTGTTGGGCAGGCGGTCGTGAATGGTTTGCAGCACCGGCTGACCGCTGGCCTTGGAAAAGCCCAGGTCGCCGTGCAGGGTGCTGCCGAGCCACTTGCCGTACTGCACCGGGAACGGCTGATCCAGGCCCCGGTCACGAATGATGCGTTCGAGTTGCGCGGCCTGCTGGTCACTCTTGATGTAACCGGCAGCACGCTGGGCAGGCGTGAGCAACATGGTAAGGGCCACAATCAGAATCGACAGGGCCAGCATGACCAGTGGAATCTGAATGAGGCGGCGGACGATGAAATTGAGCATGAGAAACCTCTGGAAGAACCCGTCAGGGAGTTCAGCTTGATTGTCCTCGCAAAAGGGGGGCCTGTGATGAAAACAGGTGAAGAGCCGGGCTGCCCTCCCCTCCCTGGGTCAGGAACACGACACAGCGGGGCGGGGGAACGTCGCCGCCCCCCCGCCAGAGAGATTCCGCTTACTTCTTGCTGAGGTCCTTCCAGTTGGTACCGGTGTACGAGAAGCCCACCATGGGGTTGTAGGTCTGGGCCGTCGCGCCCACCAGGTTGTTGCGCTGCACATTCACACCAACGCCCGCAGGCACCAGGATGAAGGGAGCCTGTTCGTAGGCACGCTGGCCGACCAGGCTGTACAGGCGGTTACGCTCGGCCTGGTTGGTGGTGGTGCGGGCCTGCTCCAGCCACTTGTCCACAGAGGCGTCCTTCCAGTTGCTGCGGGGGTAGTAGTACCCGTTGCTGCTGTAGAAGGTGTACATGAAGTTGTCGGGGTCGGCGTAGTCGGGTGCCCAGCCGATCAGGATCATCGGCTCCTTGCCCGCCTTGGAATCGTTGAGCATCGCCGACCATTCCTTGGCCTGGATGTTCACGCGGAACTTGGGGTTCAGCGCCTCGACGTTCCGCTTCAGGATTTCCATCGCGGTCTGGCTGGACACGCTTCCCGCACGGTACGCCACGTTCAGCGTGAAGCCGTTCTTCCAGACGTTGCCGCCCCAGGCACGCTGGAAGTAGGCCTTGGCCTGCGCCGGGTCATACTTGTAGGTCTTGACCTTCGCGTCATAGCCGGGGAAGCTGCTAGGGAGCAGCATGGTGAGCTGCTTGCCCTTGCCCTTCTGCACGTCGCTGATGTACTGCGCGTAGTTGAAGGCGTAGGAGAAGCCACGGCGCACGTTCACGTCGCTGAAGAAGTTGGCAGGAATGCCCTGGCCGTCCAGCTTGCCGCTGCCCAGACGTCCGGCGTCCTTGATGTTCTCGTTCATGAAGATGGCGTAGGCGCTGGTGTTGGGCAGGTCGTCCACAACCACCACACCGGGCTTGCCCTTGAGCTGCTCCTCGATGTTGGCGCGCGAGCCAGGCTCGATCAGGTCGGCGTCACCACGCAGGAAAGCCTGCTGGCGGGCGGCCAGTTCGGGCACCTTCTGAATGATCACGTTCTTGATCGCAGGCTTCTTGCCCCAGTAGCCGTCAAAGGCCTGGGCCAGGATGGCGTTGGCGTCCTTGCGAACCAGCCGGTACGCCCCCGTACCACTGGGGCTGGCACTCAGCTTGCTGCCCTGGAGGTCCTTGCCGACCCAGTTCTTCCAGTCGGCCTCGGTGCCCTTCCACTCGCCCAGACCGATAGCATGCTTGCTGTCCACGATGCCCTGGCCGGTGTAAGCCAGCTTGGCGAGGAATGCCGGGTCCGGCTTGGGCAGTGTGAAGACGAGCTGGCCCTTGCTGTTGCACTCCACGGCCTTGTCGATCCTGGCCCAGGTGATGCTCTTGTCGTCGTTGGCGTTCGCGCCGACGCCCAGCAGGCTGTCGGCCAGGAACCAGTTGCCCGACTCGGCGGCGTTGGTCACCAGGTTGCGCTCGAAGGTGTACTCGGCGTCACGGCAGGTAAAGGGGTTGCCGGAGTGGAACTTGACGTTCTTGCGCAGGTCGAAGGTGTAGGTCTTGCCCCCGTTGCTGATGGTCCACTTGGTCGCCAGCAGCGGCTCGAGGTCACGCAGGCTGGAACCCTTGTAGGTCAGCAGCGTCTCGTAGATGTTCTCCACGATCTGGCTGCTGGCGGTGTCGTAGGTCGCGCCGGGGTCGAGGGTGGGCGTGTCCGCGGCCTGCTGAACGACGAGGGTGTCCTTGGGGGCGGCGGCAAAGGCCGCGCCAGCGAGAAGCAGGGTGCTGAGCAGAGCGAGTTTCTTCATTGCGCCTCCTGGGCAGAGGTACCCCGCACGCCGCAACCTTGGTTGCGAGAACAGAGCACCGATGTGGGGTTAAACGCTAGGCATCATAGCGTAGGCTGAGCAGCGGGTGTGAGAGTTCCCAAAGAGCCGAACGAGGTCTAGATCGCAGTTTTGGGGGCGTCTGATACTCTTTATGAGTCTTTTGAGTGCCGGGAGTGCCATACTGCCCCCTGTGAAGAAGCGCATCCTGCTGCTGGCGGGCGGTCAGTCCGGCGAGCACGAAGTCAGCCTCAGAAGTGCCCGCAGCGTTCTCAGCGCCCTGCCCCGCGACCAGTTCGACGTGACGCCGGTGGTGATCAGCCCGCAGGGACGCTGGCTGGCCCCCGGCGATACCCAGCGCGCGCTGGAAAGCGGCGAGGCCCAGGGCGGCGGCGACCTGGTGCTGCACCGCGCCGCCACCGCCGAGGGCTATGACGCCGTGTTCCCGCTGCTGCACGGCCCGATGGGCGAGGACGGCACCATCCAGGGCCTGCTGACGCTGGCCGGGATTCCCTTCGTGGGGTCGGGGGTGCTGGGGTCGGCGGTCAGCATGGACAAGGTGATGACCAAGCAGGTGCTGGCCTCGGCGGGGGTGCCGCAGGTGGCCTGGCGGCTGGCCGTGCGCCGCGAGTGGCAGACCAGGCCGGAGGAAGTGCGCGCCCGCGCCGGAGAGCTGGGCTACCCCCTCTTCGTGAAGCCCGCCAACCTGGGGTCGAGCGTGGGCATCAGCAAGGTGAACCACGCCGGGGAACTGGAGCGCGCCCTGGACCTGGCCTTCGACCTCGACCGCCGCGTGATTCTGGAGGCCATGACGGCCCACAAGCCGCGCGAGGTGGAGGTCGGCATTCTGGGCAACGACGCGCCCATCGCCAGCCCCGTGGGCGAACTGCGCTTCGACGCCGACTTCTACGACTACGAGACCAAGTACACCGAGGGCCGCGCGACCATGCACATTCCTGCCCCGCTGCCGCCCGAGGTGGCCGAGCGCGTGCGGACGCTGGCGCTGGCGGCCTTCCGCGCGCTGGACTGTGCCGGGCTGGCCCGCGTGGACTTCTTCTACGTCGAGCAGACGGGCGAGCTGTTCCTGAACGAGGTCAACACCATGCCCGGCTTCACCACGACCAGCATGTATCCCAAACTCTTCGAGGCGGCGGGCCTGAGCTACAGCGAACTCGTGACGCGGCTGGTGGAACTGGCGCTGGAAGAAAGGTAGGCGGGAGGCGGTGCGCGGGATGCGGGGAAAGCCCCGTCCTGCCACCTACGCCGCACGCAGAGCGGTCCTCCTCTCATCCAGGCGGCCCATGCTGAAAGCGTGCGCCGCCTGCTCCGTCTGCTGCTGGTTCTCGCGCTGCTGGCCGGGGCGATGTACTTGCTGTGGCCGAGTGTGCAGCGGGCGCAGCGGTATGCGGCCCTGGTGGGGGCACCGGCCGCCACTGCCGGGAGCCTCCCGAATCCCCTCCCCGGCCAGCGCTTCGCGGACACCTGGGGTGGGGCGCGCAGCGAAGGCCGCAAACATGAGGGCGTGGACATCTTCGCGCCGCGCGGCACGCCCGTCCAGGCCACCACGCGCGGCTTCGTGCTGAACGTGGGCGAGAATCGGCTGGGCGGACGCACGGTAATGGTGCTCGGCCCTAGCGGGCAGCGGCATTACTACGCGCACCTCGACCGCTACGCGGGCCTCCAGGAAGGGCAGTGGCTCGAGGCCGGAACCGTGGTGGGCTACGTGGGCAACAGCGGCAACGCCAAGGGCACACCCCCGCACCTGCACTACGGTATCTATCAGATAGGCGGTGCGGTCAATCCCTATCCGCTGTTGCGGCAGAACTAGCAAGGTGCGGCATCCGGTTGACGCCGGTCAGCCAGGCCGTGTGGCTGGTGCGGGACAGCTCGACGGTCGCAAATGCGGTGTCCCCGAACAGGAACCAGGCCCGCTGTGCTCCCGTCAGCTCTCGCAGCAGGCTGTTCAGAAAGCCGCCGTGCGACACCACCAGGAGATTCGCGGTCCCCGCCTGCCCCCCCACCTGCCACAGCCGCTCCAGCGCCAGCAGTGCCCGCGCCCGGATGGCGGCCTGACTCTCGCCGCCCGCTGCCGTGAAGGCGTCGAGGTCGTGCCGGAAGGCGGGAATGGGAAAGCGGCGCAGCGCCTCGTCACGCGGCAGCCCTGCCAGCGGGCCATTGTCCCACTCGCGCAGCAGGTCGTCGGGGTACAGGGGCACCCCCAGCGCGTCCGTGACGATGCGGGCCGTCTCGTGGGCGCGGGCCAGGGTGGAACAGAAGGCCAGTTCGAAGCCGGGCGGATGGGCCTGCCAGTAGGCCGCGAGTGCCTGCGCCTGGGCGCGGCCCACCGCCGTCAGCGGCGAGTCGTAGCGGCCCTCGTGAACGCCCTCGTCGTCGGCGCGGCTGCGGCCGTGGCGCAGGAGGGTGAGGTGGAGGGCGGTCATGCGGGGGCCGTGCGGGACGCGGTGCGCGGGAGGCGGTGCGCGGTGAAAGCGAGCAGAGGCCCCCTCATACGGTTTCCGTCCAATCCGTTATCGAAGCGGGAAAGCGCCGCTTCGAGAACTCCTTTCCCGGCAACCGTTTCTTTCCTGCTCGCTCCGCTCGGGTTGAACAGTCTTTGTAACTGTTCAACCGGAATTCGTATCATCCGGTCCTCGCGGCCAGAATTACTCGCTCAGCCGCGCTCACGGCCACCTCGGTGCAGGTCAGGGCGGGGTGTGCCCACAGCGCCTCACGCTCGGGATCGCCCGCGTGCAGGGCCTCGGGCAACCGGCCGGGCGGGCTGAAGTTGTCCAACACCAGCAGGCCGCCGGGGCGCAGGGCATCTACCAGCAGGTCGAGGCTCTCCGTCTCGCGCTTGGCGGGCGCGCAGTCGCTGAAGAGCAGGTCGAAGGGGCCGCGCGTCAGCACCTCCCGCCAGTCGCCGTGGAGCACCTCCGCCCGCCCGTCCCCGGCCAGCACACGGCGGGCGCTCCGGGCGCGTCTGGCGTCCTCCTCCACCGTGAGCAGATAGGCGGCGGCGTCCATTCCCGCCAGCAGCCAAGCCGCGCCTGCCCCCGTCCCGCTGCCCAGTTCCGCGAGGCGTCCGCCGGGGCGCGTGGCGGCCAGCACACGCAGCAGTCGCCCCGTTTCCAGGCTGCTCGTGCGGTCAAAGCCCAGCTGCGCCGCCTGGGTGAGGGCCAGCCGCACCCGCTCCGGCAGGGCCAGCGCGGGGGGCGTCTCCCCTCTCGTCCCCAGGACCTGCCGCAGTTGCGGGTCATCGGCCCAGGGGAGGGCGCGCGGGTTGACCCAGGCGACCGGGCGGCCTTCGGGGCTGGGGTGCAGCGACAGCAGGCGGGCGGGGTAACACGCGGACTCCACGCCGGACGAGCCGCGCAGGGTCCAGGGGTCGCCCGTCACCTCCACCCGCGCGCCGACTTCCTCCCAGGCCTCGCGCACGGCGGCTTCCTCGCCCGTCTCGCCGGGATGGATGCCGCCGCCCGGCAGGGTCCAGCCGCCCCATTCCAGGCCCACCATCAGCACCCGGCCCTGATGCTCGACCCAGACGCAGGCGCGCCCCGTGCGTTCGGGCGACGGCGAGAGGTTCAGAAAGGTCGTGGGGGTGGTGTGGGTCATGCGGCTCCTCCGTCCAGCACATCCAGGACTTCGGCCAGAGCTGCCCCACGCGAACGCAAGTCGCGCAGGGTGCCCCGGTCGTGCAATTCACGGGCGGCGGCCAGGTCTTCCCCGTACTCGTGAAAGGCTTGCAGGAACCGGTCCAGGCCGCTGTACCCCTCCTCCAGAAAGCCCACCAGCGCCAGCCGCAGCGCCGCCCGCCCCACGCTTTCCGGCGCGCGCCCTACCCGGATGCCCTTGCGCGAGACGTAGGGGTCGTCGGTCAGGAGGCGGGTGCAGCCCCCCCACGGGTCGGGCGCGGCGTACTCGACGGCCCGCAGCCCGCTCATGGCGATGGCCCCCGCACACTGCGGGCAGGGTTCGACGGTGGTCAGCACCGTCCAGCCGTAGCACTCTGGGCGTGGTGTGGCGGCCAGATTCAGCAGCGCGTTGATTTCCGCGTGCGCCAGGTCATGCCCACTGATGACGCCCCCTTCCGCCCCACGCGCTTCCCCCAGCCGGTTGCGCCCCCGCGCGATAACTTCCCCCGCCGCATCCACCACGACGGCCCCAATGGGATAGGAGCCGTGCAGATAGGCTTCCCAGGCCTGGGCGAGGGCGGCGAGCCAGGGTTGTGGGATGTGGGCTGTAGGTTGTGGGGTCACATCTTTTCCCACATCCCACAACCCACGACCTACATCCCCCCTCACAGCGCCCCCCGGTTCCGCTCGATCAAGTCGTCCAGCGCCTCCCGCAGCAGGCTCGCCTCGGTGCGGCCCAGCGCGCCCGACAGCTTGGCGAGGCGTTCGAGCTGGCTCTTGGGGTAGTAGTTGCTCTTGAGGACCATCTTGCTTTCCACGTAGATGCACGCCCGGCTGCGGCCCTCGCGCTTAGCCCGCAGCAGCGCCTCGTCGGCGGCGCGGTACAGCTCCGCGAAGGTATGGGCGTGAGCGGGGCGGGCGGCCAGCCCCACGCTCAGGCCCAGCGTGCGCGGCCACTGCGGGTCGCGGTGGATATGGAAGTGCTTGATCACCTCGTCGAAGAGGATCAGGGCCGTTTCGGCGGCGGTTTCAGGCAGGATGACCGCATATTCGTCGCCGCCGATGCGCCCGATGATGCTGCCGCCCGGCAGACTGCCCGCCAGGAGCCGCTCGACCCCGCGCAGCACCCGGTCCCCCTCGGTGTGCCCCAGCGTGTCGTTCAGCAGCTTGAAATGATCGAGGTCCAGCACCGCCAGCGTCAGCGGCGCGGAGCCAAGCTTCTCGAAGGCATCCTCAAACGGGTTACGGGACAGGATTTCAGGTCGGGGCATAGGTTCTCCTCCTTCTGAGATCAGAAAGGCATCAGGCGAAGCAGCATGTATTTGCCCTTTACATATATATGTTAGAGCTATAACCTGCAACCCCCGCCCCCAAAAGCAGCGTGCTGGTGGGCCTTGAGCGTATAAGACTCAGATTCCCAGACTATGGCGGTTGACATTTCTGTTGCGGAAGGACTAGTATTCCGTCTGGAACGGCAAAAAGCTGCTGGATTGCCCGGCAGTCCGCCGCCACTCTCACACTTCACTTCACAGGAGGGACACCCATGCTGAAACCTTTGGGCGACCGCGTTCTCGTTGAGATCATCGAAGAAACCGAGCAGAAGACCGCCGGGGGCCTGTACGTCCCCGACACCGCCAAGGAAAAGAGCCAGCGCGGCAAGGTCATCGCCGTCGGCAACGGCAAGCTGCTCGACAACGGCACGCGCGTCCCGCTGGATGTCCAGGAAGGCGACACCGTGTACTTCGCCAAGTACGGCGGCACCGAAGTCAGCCTCGACGGCAAGAACTACAGCCTGCTGAACGAGCGCGACATCCTCGCCATCGTTGAGTGAGGTGTTAGGCGTCAGGTTTCAGGCATAAGTAAAAAAAATGCCTGAAGCCCAAGCAAAAGCCCTAACCCCTAACGACTAGCCCCTTACCCCTCTCCGAAGGAGAACCATCATGGCCAAACAACTCGTGTTTGATGAAGCCGCCCGCCGCAGCCTTGAGCGCGGTGTCAATGCCGTCGCCAACGCCGTCAAAGTAACCCTCGGGCCGCGTGGCCGCAACGTCGTGATCGAGAAGAAGTTCGGCAGCCCCACAATTACCAAGGACGGCGTAACGGTCGCCAAGGAAGTGGAGCTGGAGGACAAGCTCGAGAACATTGGCGCCCAGCTTCTCAAGGAAATCGCCTCCAAGACCAACGACATCACGGGTGACGGCACCACCACCGCCACCGTGCTGGGCCAGGCCATCGTCAAGGAAGGCCTGCGCAACGTGGCGGCCGGCGCGAACCCCCTCGCCCTGAAGCGCGGCATCGACAAGGCCGTCGCCGCCGCCGTCGAGGAGATCAAGACGCTCGCTGTGCCGGTCGAGGACAGCGACGCGATCAAGAAGGTCGCGGGCATCAGCGCCAACGACGAGGCCGTGGGCCAGGAAATCGCCTCCGCGATGGACAAGGTCGGCAAGGAAGGCGTCATCACCATCGAGGAGTCCAAGGGCTTCGACACCGAAGTGGACGTGGTGGAGGGGATGCAGTTCGACAAGGGCTACATCAGCCCCTACTTCATCACCAGCCCCGACACGATGGAAGCCGTCCTCGAAGACGCCTACATCCTGATCAACGAGAAGAAGGTCAGTGCGCTGAAGGACCTGCTTCCCGTGCTGGAAAAGGTCGCGCAGACGGGCCGCCCCCTGCTGATCATCGCGGAAGACGTGGAAGGCGAGGCGCTCGCCACCCTGGTCGTGAACAAGCTGCGCGGCACGCTGAACATCGCCGCCGTGAAGGCCCCCGGCTTCGGTGACCGCCGCAAGGAAATGCTGCGCGACATCGCCGCCGTGACCGGTGGTCAGGTCGTCAGCGAGGACCTCGGGCACCGCCTGGAGAACGTGGGCATGGACATGCTGGGCCGCGCTGCCCGCATCCGCATCACCAAGGACGAGACGACCATCGTGGACGGCAAGGGCAACCAGGCCGAAATCGATGCCCGCGTCAACGCCATCAAGGCCGAACTCGACACCACCGACAGCGACTACGCCCGCGAGAAGCTCCAGGAGCGCCTCGCCAAGCTGGCCGGCGGCGTGGCCGTGATTCGCGTGGGTGCGGCGACCGAGACCGAACTCAAGGAGAAGAAGCACCGCTACGAGGACGCCCTCAGCACCGCCCGCTCGGCGGTCGAGGAAGGCATCGTCGCGGGTGGCGGCACCACGCTGCTACGCGTGATCCCCGCCGTCCGCCAGGCTGCCGAAAGCCTCCAGGGTGACGAGGCGACCGGCGCGCGCATCCTGATCCGCGCCCTGGAAGAACCCGCCCGCCAGATCGCCGCGAACGCCGGCGACGAGGGCAGCGTCATCGTGAACGCGGTTCTGAACAGCGACCAGCCCCGTTACGGCTACAACGCCGCGACCGGCGAGTTCGTGAACGACATGGTGCAGGCCGGTATCGTGGACCCCGCCAAGGTGACGCGCACCGCCCTCCAGAACGCCGCCTCCATCGGCGCGCTGATCCTGACCACCGAGGCCATCGTCAGCGACAAGCCCGAGAAGGCCGCGCCCGCTGCCCCCGCTGGCGGCGACATGGGCGGCATGGGCGGGATGGACTTCTAAACAAGCAAAAAGCTGTCAGCGAGCAGCTTTCAGCAGGAAGGAGCCGGGGCCGGGTGCCTCGGCTCCTTTCGTTGCTCTCGTGCCGCTTGCAGAAAAAGGAAGCGGCACGCCCCGCTGTTTTCAAGAAAAGTCGCAAAGCGAGACATAACTTTCCGGGTCTGTTTCTCCAAGATAGTTCAGGATATTTTCCCAATACTGTTTAGAGCTTAGAGATTCTTCTAGAAAGTCGCGCATCGTCAGGTCTTCTTCAAAATGCAGTTTGCCGTCCGCATTCTCAGAATAAATATCGACATAGGCAGGCCTGGGGCTCTCTGATTGCAGAATAATCTTCAGAAGGTTGAGGGCGTCATCACGTGACAGAAGAGCTTCTCCATCTTCCGTCGCCCTGACTTGCTGAGTGTTCACGAAGGCTTCAATATCAGCCTTGAGCATAACCATTTCTCCGCAACAGCGAACAACACTGAGGGGAAGGCCCAACCGGACCCTCCCCCCTCTTTCCTAATCCCTAACGCCTGCTCCCCTACGCCCCGTACTTCTGCAACTTCAGCGCGTTCGCCATCAGCAAAGGCATGATCTCGGTGCCCCGGCGCAGGCCCAGGCTGCCCTTCTGGGCCTCTTCCTCGGTGTAGCGCTGGGCCAGGTCCTTGCGGCCATAGCGGCTGTTGATCAGCAGCGGAACCGGGTGCCAGGAGTGGCTGGCGAGCTTGCTGGGGGTGGAGTGGTCGCCCACGATGCACAGCACGTCGGGCTGAAGGGCGCGCAGTTCCGGGAGCATCTTGTCGAACAGTTCGATCTTCTTCACCTTGGCGGCAAAGTCGCCGTCCTCGCCGGTAGAGTCGGTCTTCTTGATGTGCCAGTAGAAGAAGTCGTAGTTGTCCCAGTTTTCCCGCAGCGCGGCCAGCTTGCCCTCCAGCGCATCCTCCTCGCCCTCGACCTCCAGCACGTCCATGCCGACCAGACTGGCAAGGCCCTTGTACATCGGGTAGCTGGCGATGCAGGCGGCGCGCAGCTGGTAGATGTCGTCGAAGTTGGGGAAGTGCGGCACGTCGCTGTAGCCCCGGAACAGCACGCCGTTGACCTGCGGTTCGTCCGCGAGGGCCGCCTCGGCACGGGTCACGAACTCGTTGACGAGGTGGGCGGTGCGCTCGCTGGCGGGGTCGTGGGCCTCGGCGATGCGGGGGGGCACACCCGTCACCTGGGGGTCCACGTCGCTGACGTTGGCCCCCAGCGGCGTGCCGGTCGCGCGGAACACGACCACGAAGCGGTGTTCGGACTCGCTGTAGATCTCGACCGGGGTGCCGTCGATCTCGGGAATGGCGGCCCGCAGTTTCGCCACGATCTCGGCGTTCTTCTCGTTGCTGGGGCGGCCGGCGCGGCGGTCGGCAATCAGGCGGCTCTGGCCCAGCGAGGCGAAGTTGCCGCGCACCGCCACGTCGCCCGCATTCAGTTTCACGCCGATGCCCACCGCCGACAGGGCACCGCGCCCCACCACGTACTTCAGGGGGTCGTAGCCGAACAGGCTGAGGTGGCCGGGGCCGCTGCCGGGAGTGATGCCCGCCGCGACGAGTTCGGCCAGGCCCAGTTGCGATTCCGCGGCCAGCGCGTCGAGGTTGGGCGTCTCGGCGGTCGCCAGCTCGGTATCGCCGTTCACGGTCAGCGGCAGCCCCCCCACGCCGTCCAGCACGACCATCAGAATTTTGCTGTCGGTCTTCTTGGCAAGGGGGCGCACGGTGTCGATCAGGTCCATAAGTCCTACTGTACCGCCCACCCGCCGCCCCGAGGTTCACGGCAAAGGGGCCGCCTCCACGCGGAAGACGGCCCCACAAACAGGAACCCTCAGCGCCCGTCGAGCTTCCCGTCGAGGGGATCGTTCGCGGCGGCGTCGAGTTCCCGGCGGATGGCCTGGGCGTCGGCCTCGGCCACCGCATCGCTGACGGCGGCACGGCGCATAGCGAACAGGCCGCCCACCACGGCGATCAGGCCCATGCCGGTCCAGAACAGCCAGGACGGCATCATGACGTGCCAGCCCAGCTCGTAGACCTCGCTGACCTGCTCGACCGTCTCGATGCCCAGCTTGAGGGCAATCCACCCGATCAGGATGTAGGCCACGTCGTCCAGCGCGGGGAAGCGGTCGAGCAGCTTGAGGAAGAAGGTGCTGGCGAAGCGCACCAGCACCAGCCCCATCAGGCCGCCCGCCACCACGATCCAGAAGCCGGTCGAGGTGTCACGCATCTCGGGCTTGAGCAGCGCCACGCCCGCCAGGATCGAGTCCACGCTGAAGGCGAGGTTCACCAGGTTGAGGCTGACAACCACGTTCCAGAAGCTGCCGGTGAGTTCCTTCGGCCCCGCGCCCTCGTCCCGGCCCTTCTTAATGAAGTGGCTGATCACCAGATACGCCAGGTACGCCGCGCCGAACGCCCGCAGGAACCAGTACTTGATGATGAAGCTCGCCAGCAGCACGCCCACCAGCCGCAGCACCATCGCGCCCCACATCACGTAGGTCAGCGCCTTTTGCTGGAGGGCGGCGGGCAGCGGGCGCACCATGACGGCCATCACCAGCGCGTTGTCGGCGGACAGCAGGCCCTCCAGCACGGCCAGGGTCAGCAGAATGACGATAATTTCCGTGTTCAACAAAGCACCCCTTCGCGCCCCCGCCCTGCGGCCAGGCCCCGGTCAGGGGCGGCGCAGGCGGAAGCAGTCACCCCGCAGTCTACCCGCCTCATCCGGCAGGAGGGGAAGCACAGAACATACAGAACGCAACGGGGGGCCGCCTCAGCGCCGCAGTTGCCCCGCCTCGTCCAGCGCCGGGTAGGGTTCGCCGCGCTCGCGGTAGCCGGGGGCGAGGTCGGGGTAGGCCCACTCGAAGGCGAGGCGCTCCAGTTCGGCGGGCGCGAGCTGCGGCGTAGCGTACATCCCGGCGGCGAGGCGCTGGCGCTGGGCCTCGAACAGGATGGTGGCGGCGGCGACCGACACGTTCAGGCTCTGCACCATGCCGAACATCGGAATGACGATGTTGGCGTCGGCAGCCTCGGCGGCCTCGTCCGACACGCCCCATTTCTCGGCCCCCAGCAGCACGCAAGTGGGGCGGGTGTAGTCGGGTTCGCGGTAGTCCAGGCTGCGCTGCGAGAGGTGCGTGGCAAGGACCTGCACGTCCTGAGCCTGAAGCTGACGCACCGCGCCCAGCGCGTCCGGGTGCTTCACGACGCCCACCCACTTGTGGGCGCTGCCGCTGGTCGCGTCGAAGGTGGGCAGCGCGCCGCTTTTGGGCGGGACGGCATGGGCGGTCAGGACGCCCACCGCGTCGCAGGTCCGCAGGATGGCGCTGAAGTTGTGGGGCTTGTTGACCTCGTCCATCAGCACGGTCAGCGTGGGTTGCCGCCTGCTCAGGACGCGGCGGATTTTCTCGTACCGTTCGGGAGTCACGTCGGAGGCCAGGGTAGCGCAAGCGGGAGCGCCGCAGCCCCCCCACAGAAAAAGCCCCCGGGCCTCGCTCCGGGAGCGGTCTTCCCGACTTCACCCGGCCGGGTTGAATTGTTGAACGTCTTCAGGGTAAGGGGCAACGCCGGGGCGCACATGGGGACGGCCTGACTGTTCCTTCATCCCTCGCGGTCGCTGCCGCCCGGACTGTGTGGGCCGCTCAGTGCAGGCGTGCCGGAAGCTGGCCGTCCTCCGGAAACGGGAATGGCAGGTCCTCCTCCTCGGCGGGCACGGCCTCATGACGGCGCAGGAGCGCGGCCAGGCCCAGCACCAGGAGAAACGCGGCGTTCAGGACGCCCCAGGTCGCCAGCAGGTAGAGAAAGTACCCCATCGGTGTTCCCGGAGTGTAAGTGCTCACAGGAGCTTTAGCAAGAGTCAGATAGGAATCAGATTCAGGGAAACTGGGGGTGGGAGGGGAAACGCGGACGGCCACTTCCCCGCCATGACCCGCGAACATTCCAGCGGCACTTCCGGGGGCCCATTCCGCCCGTATCCTCCTGACCCGCCGGGGCAATTTCGGGTACGCTCGTGAGGACGGGGTTCACCACGCCACGAAACGGAGGCGCGTTATGGACGAGCTTGAGCAGAAACTCCTGGCCCTGCACGACCTGTTGCGGTCCCTCGACCTGCCGGACGACACCGAGTTCACCCTGCCCCTCTCCTCGGGCCGCCTGACCGTGAGCAAACGCACGTCCGGCAGCGTCACGCTGGCCTCCGGGGGCGGCCGGGGGGTCAGCGAGCACTTCGACGTGCGCCTGTCCTCCTGGCAGGAACCGCCGACCCTGCCCCCGCACGTCGTCCCGGAACCCGATAGCCACAGCGCAGGCGGCTGAGGCCACCGCGTCCCTAGGACGGCGCTCCGTTGCGTTGCCGCGCGTCCTGGGCGTCCACTCCACTGCGCGCCGCCCTTTTTGCGCTGCTCGCTTCGCTCGGAAAGGTTGCCAAAAGGCGGCAACCTTTCTGCGCCCCGCCCTAGGACGGCGCGAGGTGCCCTGTCCAGGCGGAGAGCTGGTGCAGGGCCTCGACGACCAGGGTGCCCACGTCCCCCACGGTGCCGGCCTCGTCCGGTGTGGGGGCGGCCTCGCCCAGCTCGCGCTCCAGCGTCGCCCGCGTCCAGTGGGGCAAGGCCGGCTCACGCAGCAGCCGCGACCGCAGGTGCCGAGCCTGCTGCGTCTCGCCCGCCTGCGCGAGCACGGACGCCGCCAGCGCCAGGCGGTCGAGGGTCTCGCCCAGGGCACCCGTGCGCCAGCTCTCGTCGAGGCTCTGCCAGGCGTCGCGGGCCGCGGCGGGCAGGGCACCGCCCGCCAGGTGGGCACGGGCGCGCACGTCCAGCAGTAGGCCGTGCAGCGCGGGCGGCGCGTCGCTGCCGGCCAGGTCAAGCGCGGACGCGCACCACGCCAGCGCCTCCCGCACCTCGCCCTGCTTGCGCGCGACCTCCGAGAGGGCGGTGAGGAGCCAGGGCAGCAGTGAAGGCTCCTCGTCCCGCGCCCACCGGCAGCCCTCGTCCAGGATGCGGCGCGCCTCCGGCAGCCGGTCCAGGTTCGAGAGCAGTGCCCCGTAGTTCAGCAGGGCGCGCGCGAGGCCCGGCCCCCGGGTCTGACGCCGCCTTGCGAGCACCTCCAGGTACGCCCGTTCCGCCGCGCCGGGCTGGCCGAGCTGCTCGTCCAGAATGGCGAGGCTTTCCAGGGTACGCAGCCGCAGGGCCTCGTCGCCGTTCGTGCGGGCGAGGTCGAGCAGCACCTGCCAGTGGTCGCGGGCCTCCTGCGGGCGGCCCAGCGCCTGCAACACCGCGGCGAGGACGTGCAGCGCGCGCGGCCGCACCGGCCCGCCTGCCCCCGCACCCGCCCGGGCCAGTCCGAGCGCCGCGTCCAGGTGGCCCAGTTGCAGGTGCAGCCACGCGAGGTCGGTGCCGAGTTCCCCCAGGGCCTCCCGGTCGTCCGCCGCGCCGGCCACCTCCAGCGCCCGGCGCAGCAGGTCCGCGCCCTCGGCCAGGCGGCGGGCACGCCCGGCCAGGAAACGCAGGCCGGGCGAGGCCTCGCGCAGCCCGCCCGTGTCCGCCGCCTCACACGTGGCCTGCCAGGCCGCGCGGGCATTGCCGAAGTCCGCCTCGCCCAGCGTCCGCGCCGCCAGCCCGTGCATGAAGTGCCGGCGGTGACGTTCGCGCACCTCCTGCCAGCGGGGGCCGTCCGCCTCCAGCGCCTCGCGGGCGTAGGTGCCCAGCAGCGGGTGGAAGTCGAAGCGTCCCGCGCCCACCCCGCGCAGCAGCGCCCGGTCGCAGAGCGCGGCGAGCTGCGCGAGGGTCGTGCCGCAGACCTCCGCCGCCGCCTCGCGCCCGAACCCTCCCTCGAAAGGGGCCAGGCCCGCGAGGGCACCCTGCAACACGGGCGGGAGCCGCGCCCAGGAGCGCGAGAAGACCACGCGGGGCGTCGTGGTGCCCGGCGGCGCGTGCTCGTCGAGAAGCCGCAGGTCGCCCGCGAGGGCCTCGGCCAGGTCCCCGGCCGGCAGGGCCGCGCTCCAGCCGGCCGCAAGTTCCACGGCGAGGGGGTGGCCGTGCAACAGCCGCACGATCCGCTCGACCCCGGCGGGGTCCGGCGCGGGGGCCGAGCGCGACCAGCGCGCGCGGCGCATGAACAGCGTCGCGGCGTCCGTCAGCCCACCGGCGCGGGGGTGCCGATGGTCCAGCCCCTCCAGATGCACCTCGTGCACGGACGGCCCGGCCAGGCGCGAGCGCGACGTGACGAGCAGCCGCCACCGCGGGTCGCGGGCCAGCAGCGCGGCCACGAGCGCGGCCGGGTCCTCCAGATCCTCCAGGTTGTCGAGCAGCAGCAGCTCCGGCTGGCCGGGGGGCGCGAGCGCCGCGTCCACGCGCCCGGTGGCGTCACCGGAGGTGTGTGCGCGGGCGAGGTCCACCAGGCGCGCGTCCACCCCCAGCTCGTGCGCGAGGTCCAGCGCGAGGTGCGTCTTGCCGATGCCGCCTGGTCCCGTCAGGACGATGCAGCGTTCCGGGGCCTCCCGCAGCAGGGCGAGCACCCGTTCGCGTTCCGCCTCACGGCCTACCACGGGCGTGGGCCGCGCGGGCAGGTGCGCGGCGGGCGGGGCGCGCGGTGCCTGCCACACCTGCCGCGCCGCCAGGGCCGTGGGGGCCAGGGGCACGTCGAAGCCGCGCGTCTCGGCCCGCACGTCGCGCGCGGCCGGATGGTCCGCGGCCAGCAGCAGATCGTGCAGGCGCTGCAACTCCGGCAGGGTCGGCTCGGGGGCACCCCGCAGCACGTAGGCCCGGTGGGCGAGCCGCGCCGCCTCCCCGAACGCGCCGCGCCCGGCTTCGCGCGCCGCGAGATGCAGCAGGGCCTCCCGGACACACGACCCGATGGCCTCGCGGGTGGCGAAGACCCATTCCTCCAGCGCGGCCCCCAGCAGCGGCAGGGCCACGCCGTCGAGAAACGCGCCGGTGAACTGCTCCACCACGGCGGGGTGGTCGCCGCGCTCGTGCGCGCGCAGCAGCAGGGCGGCGTCGGCCACGACGGTCGTGGCGACCGTCTCGCCCTGGGTGAGGATCGCCCCGGGCAGCCCCTGCTTGAGGCGTGCCAGCGTGACCCTCAGGTGCGCGGCGGCCTCCGGATGGCCCGGCCAGAACAGCGCCCGCAGCTCCTGCCGGGGCCGGGTGCCCTCCAGCGCGAGGTAGGCCAGCAGCAGCAGGCCCTGGGGCCGCGTGAAGTGCCCCCCGCCCGCCGAGAGCTGGCCGAGCGTGCGCAACATGGCCCAGTGTACGCCCGGCGTTGCCAGCCTGGATACGCGGCGGCAACGGGGCCAGGCGCACCCTGGGCAGCGAGGAAAGCGTGAACCGCAGGGAACTTCGCTTTCCGCCCGGCCGCGGGGCCGGGAAAGGAGCACAGATGGACATCTCGGTACCCGAAAACGGTTCGCTCATCCTGGACGCCGAGCATCCGGGGGCAGAGGTCGCGCCCGCCGCCGTGCAGCACCGCGTCACCCGGCTTCAGGACTACGCCGACCTGGGCCTGGTGCGGGAGGAGCACCTGACACGCATGCTCGCCGCGGCCCGCGAGAGCACGGCGGACGCCCTCTCGAACCCCGGCCGGCCCGGCGCGTTCGTGCCCGGCACCCGCCGCCCGGACCTGGGGCGCTACACCGGGTACACCTCCCGCCTGGCGGAGGTGAACACGTCCGAGGCGCGGCTGGTCTGGAACGCGCTGCGGGCAGTGGAACCCCGGCGGCTCGGGGCCTGGACGCTCTCGGACCGCCTGCCTGGGAATCTGGGTCCCATCATCAGCGGCTTCCGGTTTGCCGACATCACCGTCGCGGGCGGCGGCCAGTTGATCGTCGCGCCGGGCACGCGGGTGATGTGGGCGGGCGACATCGTGGTCGCGCCAAGCGGCCGGATCGTGGTGCAGGGGGCGTCACTCACCGTTCGCGCCCATTCCTTCCGCGGCCAGTAGGGTCTGGCCGGAATCCTCAGAGGAGCAGAGAGATGAACTTCAATGTGCTAGCGACGGGACCGCGCGGCAATGCGGGCACCGACGGCTTCGAGGGAACGGCCGGCGCGGGCGGACAGGTCGGGCAGAACGCGGACTGCGGCACCTGGGACGACAACGAACCCACCCGCGGCAGCGACGGCGGGCGCGGCGCACGCGGAAGCGACGGCGCGGCCGGGTCGGCGGGCGGGGCCGGGGGGCACGTCACCCTGGAGCTGACCGAGTACCGGGGCGGGCTGCGTGCCTCCTGCCAGGGCGGCGAGGGCGGACGGGGCGGCCACGGGGGCCGCGGCGGTCCGGGTGGCCCCGGAGGCCACGGGGGCTGGGGCCACAACTGCGAGGCGAACGCGCACGGCGGGCGCGGCGGGGACGGGGGCGACGGCGGCAACGGGGGCCGCGGCGGCGACGGCGGTCCGGGGGGCAGCTTCACCCTGCGCTTCAAGACGGACCTGTCGGGCGGCGCGCCGACCACCATCGAGGTGGGTGGGGGCGTGGGCGGCGTCGGCGGCCTGGGTGGTCCGGGCGGCGCACCCGGCCCGCGCGGCGTGACCGGTGGCCCGGACGAGCACGGCAATCCCCGCTCCTCGTCCTACTCCCACTCCGACTATGAACCCGGCGACCCGCCCGGACCCGCCAACGTGGGCCAGCCGGGCAGCACCGGCGCGACGGGCATCACGGGTCCGGGGGGAACCTTCGACATCATCCCGGTGCCCTGACGACGCCGACGACGCGGCACCCCGACATGACGCGGGCGGGCACGGTGCGTGGGGCTGTGCCCGCCCACCCCAAGGAGGCAGCATGACCACAGGCGACAAGCTGAGCACAGGCGCACGCCCCTTTGACCGCGCGGTATGCGCCGTCGGGGACGTGCTGGGCCTGGGGGCGGCGGGGGCACGGCAGGCGCAGGCCCGAGCACTCCTGCACGTTCTGACGCGGGACGTGCCGACGGCCGCCCGCGCGGGTGGCCCACGCCGCTCGACCCTGACCCCAGGCGGCCTGCCGCTTGAGGTCGCGGTGAGCACGGGGACCGGCGGCGCGCAGGTGCGCTACATCGTGGATGCCGGGGATCTGCGGCGGCCGGTGTCGGCGCGGGTGCGCGACGGGACGACGCGAAACGCCCTCCTGCACCTGGGCCTGCACGCCTCGGTGCCGGCGCACGACACGCTGGCGAATGTCCTGCTGGGGCCGGACGTGCTGCGCGGGGACGGGGTGCGCTTCGGCATGTGGCTCTCCCCCCAGCACCATGCGGACGGGACCGACACGCTGCGGGTGTACTACAACCTCACGCCCTTCCGGCGGCAGGTGCCGGGAGGCGTCCGGGCCGTTCTGGGGGCGCTGGCGGCCGTGGTCCCCGTCGCCCACCTCGACGCTGTGGCGCGCCTGGTGCCGGTGGGGCTGTGTCCGGCCCTGCTCGGGGTGGAGTACGGCGGGGGCGGGGCACGCAAGGCCAAGTGGTACTTCCGGGCGTGCCAGGGCCTGAGCCTCGTGCGCCTCGAACGGCTCGCGGCCCGCTGCGACCCGCCGGACGCCCTGCGGACGTTCATCCAGGTGCTGCTGGGCGGCGCGGCGCACTATCCCGAGCGGGGCGTGATGCTGTACCTCTCGCACGACCCGGCCGGGCGGGTGGGTCTGAACGTGTACCTGTCCGGACCGGCGGCGGGGCCGGGTGAGCGCGAGCTGTCACACCGGGTGCGGCAGGCCCACACGGCCCTCGGGCTGGATCCCTCGACATACGAGGCGGTGCTGGCGCGGTTGCGCCGCGACACATCCCCGGAAACGCGGCTGCATACCCTCACCGGACTGAAGCTGAGCGCGGCAGGCGTTTCCCTGAATCAGTACCTGTGTCCCGCCAGCCCGGAGGACCCCGGCGGCGGAACCGCACACCAGGCAGGCCTGGACCCCTGACCCCGGGAGGCGGGGATAACTTCCGGGCACAGCGGGCTGGCAATCCTGAAGAACAACCAGAAAGCCCCACTCCAGGCGGGGTTTTTTCTGGTGCACTCGGCTGGATTCGAACCATTAGCCTGTCCCCTGGGCACCTTCGCGGTCGTTGACGCTGGCGGGCGGATGTTACAAGAATGACGTTTCAGACGTTCTTTCTCCAGGTTGGTCTGGTGTACTGGTTTACGCAGGGAGACGGACGTGGCCGCCCGGAGCTGTCGTGCGTTTGTCATGCCCTCGGCCCAGACCATCAGGCTTTTCTGCCCTGCTCGTGCTGAGGGGCGTGCGCGCCGAAGTGAGCCGGTGGTTCCTCGCCACGTCCAGCCTGCCGATGCCCTGGCGCGGCGCTCCGTTACATTGCCGCTTTCTAGACAGGTCCCGGGGGAGGCTGGGAAGGAAGCGTACCCTGACCTCACCCCAAATTGGTAGGACCACCAGACCAAAACCATCCGCGCTGCTCCAGCCTCAGGAGGTCCATGACGGCTTATCCCATCAAGCGGCAGAAACTGACCGCCAGTGTTGCGGAGGAACTCCTGGCCCTGATCGTGCGCGGCGGGTTCCAACCCGGCCAACGCCTCCCCGCCGAGCGCGTCCTGTCGGAGCAGATAGGCGTTTCCCGGACCAGCCTGCGCGACGCCATCGCGCGCTTGGAGGTGCTGGGCCACCTGGAGGCGCGGCAGGGCAACGGCGTGTATGTGCGCGAGCCGTCCGCGGCGCACCTCACGCAACCCTTCCAGGGCATGCTTGCCCGCACCGCTCAGAACGTGCAGGACCTGCTGGAATTCCGCCGCATGATCGAACCCGAGGTGGCGGCGCACGCGGCCGCCCGCGCGACCCCGGAGCAGGTGAGGGGTCTGCTCGCGTCCATCGAGGCGCAGCAGGAGGCGGCCCGGCAGAACGTCAAACTCAGCCACGAGGATCTCCAGTTCCATACCCTGATCGCCCAGATGGCCGGGAACGAGATCGTGATGGGCGTGCTGGACACGTTGCGGTCGCTGCTCCGGGACCTGCGGGATCAGGTGCTGGGCGACCAGCCGCAGCTCACCATTCAGGAGCATGCCGCCGTCGCGCAGGCCATTGCGCGCGGTTCTCCGGCAGCAGCCCGTCAGGCCATGCTGCGCCACCTGATCAGCGTTCGTGAACACGCCACGTCGAGCCTTCAGAGGCAAAAAGGAGAAGACCACCATGCGTAAACCCTTCCTGTCGCTTTGCCTGTCGGTCCTGAGCGCCGCGCTGATCGGCAGCGCCGCCGCCGAAACCCTCACCGTCGGCCTCGACGCCGATCCGCCCCGGCTCGACCCGGCCCTGTCGAGCGCCCTGGTCGACCGTCAGGTGATGAACCAGATCTACGACAAGCTCGTGGACCTCGATCAGAACCTCAAGATCGTGCCCATGCTGGCCACCTCCTGGAAAATCACGAACGGCGGCCTGACCTACACCTTCAAACTGCGCGGCGGCGTGAAGTTTCAGGACGGCACCCCCCTGAACGCCGACGCCGTGAAGTACACCCTGGACCGCAACATGACCCTGGAAGGTTCGGTCCGCAAGGGTGAACTCAAGAGCGTCAAGGACGTGAAGGTGATCGACCCGCTGACCGTGCAGATCACCCTCTCGCAGCCGTATGGTCCCCTGCTGGCGGTCCTGAGTGACCGCGCGGGCATGATCGTCTCGCCCACCGCCGTCAAGAAGGCCGGGGCCGACTTCCAGAACGCGCCGGTGGGCAGTGGTCCCTTCAGCTTCACCAGCCGCAAGCGCCAGGACAACATCACCCTGAGCGCCAACAAGAGCTACTGGGGCGGCGCGCCGAAGATCGATAAGCTGGTCTACCGGCCCTTCCCGGACGGCGACGTGCGCTACGCCAACCTGCTGTCCGGCGCGATCCAGGTGATGACGCCCATCGATCCCAAGGACGTGAGCAAGCTCTCCCAGAACGCCAAGTTCAAGGTTCTGAACTACCCCGGCCTGGGCTTCCAGGGCATCTGGTTCAACGTGACCCGCCCGCCGTTCAACAACAAGGCTTTCCGTCAGGCGGTGGGGGCCACCATCGACCGTCAGGCCCTGGCCAAGTCCATCTTCTACGACACCGTGGAGCCGGCGGCCGGCCCCTTCCCGCAGGGCACCCCCGCCTACTCTTCGGCCATCAAGGTCAGCCGGCCGGACCTGAACCTCGCCAAACAGAAGCTGGGCGGCAAGCCCCTGAGCTTCACGCTGCTGACCACGCCGGGAACCGTGACCACCCAGACCGCGCAGCTGTATCAGGCGATGTTCGCGCAGGCCGGCATCAATGCCAAGATTGAACAGGTCGAGTTCGGCACCCTGCTCGACCGCGCCGACAAGCGCGACTTCGACGCCCTGATGCTGGGCTGGAGTGGCCGCCCCGACCCGGACGGCAACATCTTCGACTTCTTTACCACCGGCGGCAGCAACAACCAGGCCGGGTACAGCAACAAGACCGTGGACGCGCTGCTCGCCAAGGCCCGCGCCCAGACCAGCATGTCGGCCCGCGTCGCCACCTACAACGTGGCGCTGGGCAAGATCCTCGACGACGCGCCCTATACCTTCGTCTACTTCCAGCGCAACCTGGTCGGGGCGGCGGCGGGTGTCACGGGCCTGAAGCCCATCCCGGACGGCATCCTGCGCTTCAGCGACGTGGACCTGAAATAGACGCGGACTGAACCAGGTACCTGGCCCGCGCGGCCTGGACGCTGAGACCCTGCCTGAGGCGTCCAGGCCGCCCTTCCACATGCTGGAGAAGGAGACGCCCTTGCTGGTGTTCGCGCTGCGCCGACTGCTCTCGGCGATTCCCACCCTGCTGATCGTGACCCTGCTGGTGTTCGGCATGGTCAAGCTCCTGCCCGGCGACCCGGCCCGCCTGATGCTGGGCGAGGAGGCCACCCCGCAGGCCCTCACCGAACTGCGCCATTCGATGGGACTCGACCGGCCCCTGGCCCAGCAGTACGTCGGCTGGCTGGGCAGCGTCCTGCATCTGGATTTCGGCGCGAGTCTCAAGGACAACACCAGCGTGGGCAGCCTGATCGCGGACAAGTTGCCCGTGACCATCGAGCTGGCGGTGTTCTCCATGCTGATCTCGCTGCTGATTGCCCTGCCGGCGGGCCTGCTCAGCGCCCTGCGGCGGGGCAGCTGGGTGGACCAGGGCGTGACCCTGCTGGCCCTCTCGGGCATCAGCCTGCCGAACTTCTTTCTCGGGATTCTGCTGATCTACCTGTTCAGCATCCGGCTGGCCTGGATTCCCGCCAGCGGCTACACCAGCCTGCTGGAGAATCCGGCCCGCAACCTGCTGCTGCTGCTGCTGCCCGCCGTGACGCTGGGTGTTCACTCGGGCGCGGTCCTGACCCGCTACCTGCGCTCCAGCCTGAGTGAAACCCTGATGCAGGACTACGTGCGCACCGCCCACGCCAAGGGCCTGCCCGCGCGGCGCGTCACGCTGAAACACGCCCTGCGCAACGCCCTGATTCCCTTTCTGACCGTGTTCGGCCTGCAACTCGGCGGCCTGCTGGGGGGGGCCGTCATCACCGAGCAGATCTTCAGCATTCCCGGCTTTGGCCGCCTGCTGGTGGACGCGGTGTTCACGCGCGACCTGCCGGTGATTCAGGGCATGGTGCTGGTGTCCGCCGTGGCCGTCTTTCTGGTGAGCTTCCTGGTGGACCTGGGCTACGCCGCCGCCGACCCCCGGATCAGGTACAGCTGATGACGACCCTGACTTCTCCCCCCGTGACCCGCCGACGCGTCAGCCCGGCGCTCCAGCGCTTTTTGCGCAACAGACTGGCGGTGGCCGGGGCAGTCGCGCTGGCCCTGCTGGGCGTGACGGCCCTGTTCGCGCCGTGGCTCGCGCCCGCCGACCCCACCAAGATCTTCTTCACGGACCTGCGGACGCCGCCCTCGGGCGCGCACCTGTTCGGGACCGACGAACTGGGCCGCGACATCCTCTCGCGCGTGATGTACGGGGCGCGGGTCAGCCTCAGTGCCGGGCTGGTCTCGGTGCTGTTCGCGCTGGTTTCCGGCACAGCCATCGGGCTGATCGCCGGATACGTGCGCGGCTGGCTCGACGACGTGCTGATGCGCCTGGTGGACGCCATGCTCGCCCTGCCGTTTCTGGTGCTGGCGATTGCCCTGGCGGCCATCCTGGGACCCAGCCTCCAGAACACCATGATCGCCATCGCCATCGTGACCGCGCCCGTCTTCGCCCGCATCACGCGCGGCGAGGTGCTCGCGCAGCGCGAACGCGAGTACGTGCAGGCCGCGCAGGCGCTGGGTGCCCGCGATGGGCGGGTCCTGCTGCGGCACCTGCTCCCGAACATCGCGGGGCCGCTGATCGTGCAGACTTCCCTCGCCATCGCCAATGCCATCCTGGCGGAATCCAGCCTGTCGTTCCTGGGCCTGGGGGTGCAGCCTCCGGCCCCGAGCTGGGGTTCGATGCTCAACGCCGCGCGCGGCTACCTGTCCGACGCCCCCTGGATGGCCCTGTTTCCCGGTGCCGCGATCTTCCTCGCCGTGCTCGCCTTTAACCTGCTGGGCGACGGCCTGCGCGAGGCCCTCGATCCGCGCGCCCGCCACTGACCGCCCGCTGCTGCCCCCCCGACTGCCCCCCTCAGGAGACTCGCCCTTGAACACCTATTCCAGTTACCGGCACCCCGTCATCGCCCGGCAGGGCATGGTCGCCACCAGCCAGCCGCTCGCCGCCCAGGCGGGCCTGTTCATCCTGCGGGAGGGCGGCAACGCGGTAGACGCGGCGATTGCCACCGCCGCGGCGCTGACGGTCGTGGAACCGACCAGCAACGGCATCGGCGGCGACCTGTTCGCCCTGGTGTGGGCGGACGGCGAACTGCACGGCCTGAACGCCTCGGGACGCTCGCCCGCGCTGCTCGGCCTGGGCGCGCTGGCAGACGGGCAACTGCCCGCCTACGGCTGGCTCCCGGTGACGGTGCCGGGCGCGCCGCGCGGCTGGGCCGACCTGCACGCGCGGTTCGGCCGCCTGCCGTTCGAGCGGCTGCTCGCGCCCGCTGTCCACTACGCCCGGCACGGCTACCCCCTCTCCCCCGTTCTGGCCGAGAACTGGCGGCGCGCGGCCCAGGCCTACCGGCGGCGGGAGGGGCAGGAATTCGCCGCCTGGCTGGACACCTTTGCCCCGCCGGGCTTCGGGGCGCAGGCGGGCGAGGTCTGGGCCTCGGAGGGCCACGCCCGCACGCTGGAGCAGATTGCCGCCTCGCAGGGCGCGGCCTTTTACGAGGGCGACCTCGCCCGGCAGATGGACGCCCACGCCCAGGCGACCGGGGGCCTGCTGCGCCTGGACGACCTCGCCGCGCACGAGAGCGAGTGGGTCACGCCGATTCGGACCGAGTACCGGGGCCACCTCGTTCACGAGATTCCGCCCAACGGGCAGGGCCTCACCGCCCTGATCGCGCTGGGCATCCTGAACGGCCTGGAGCTGCCGGACCACCGCGACGACTCCTGGGGCCTGCACCTGCAAATCGAGGCGATCAAGCTGGCCTTTGCCGATGCCCAGAAGTACATCGCCGACCCGCAGCATGTGGACGTGCCCGTGGAACGGCTGCTGAGCGAGGGCTATCTGGCGGCCCGCCGCGCCCGCATCGGGGAGACGGCCCTGGAGCCGGAGGCGGGCGACCCGAACGCGCACGGCACGGTCTTCCTGACCACCGCCGACGCCGACGGGCAGATGGTCAGCCTGATCCAGAGCAACTACATGGGCTTCGGCAGCGGCGTGGTGATTCCCGGCACCGGCATCGCGCTGCAAAACCGCGGGCACAACTTCAACCTGGAGGCCGGACACGCGAACGTCCTGGCTCCCCGCAAGCGGCCCTACCACACCATCATCCCCGGCTTCCTGACCCGCACCGACGGCACGCCGGTCGGCCCCTTCGGCGTGATGGGCGGCTTCATGCAGCCGCAGGGCCACGTGCAGGTGGTGCTCAATACCGTCCGCTACGGCATGAATCCCCAGCAGGCCCTCGACGCCCCGCGCTGGCAGTGGCTCCAGGGCCGGGTCGTGGAGGTGGAGCATGAACTCGGGGGGCCGCTCTCCCGCGCCCTGGCCGCGCGGGGGCACGAGGTCCGGGTGGGACTGAATCCGAATGCCTTCGGGCGGGGGCAGATCATCTGGCGCGACCCGAAAACGGGCGTACTGACCGGCGGCAGCGAGAGCCGCGCCGACGGACAGGTGGCGGCGTTCTGATGGCGCGTTCAGGGGCAGGCCGGCTGTGAGCGTGCTGCTGGCGACCATCGCCATCGGGCTGCTGGCGGGCGTGCTGGGCGCGATCCTGGGCCTGGGGGGCGGGGTGGTCGTGGTGCCCGCCCTGCAATTCACGTTGCCGCATCTGGGGCATCCCATCAGCATCAGTCAGGCCATCGCCATCAGCCAGTTCAGCGTGCTGGCGGTGGGCCTCTCGGGGGCCGCGGCGTATCTCCAGCAGGGGCTGGTACGGGCGCGGACCGGGTATCTGCTCAGTCCCTACACCATCCTGGGCGGCACGGTGGGCAGCCTGCTCGGCCTGGTGCTGCCCGCGCGGGCGGTCGCCACCGTGTTCGCCCTGCTGCTGCTGTATTCCGCGTTCACCCTGGTGCGCGGCCTGCGCCGGGTGGAGGCCGAACGCGCGAGCGGCCCGCTGATGCTGCCCGCCATGACCTTTGCCGGCGTGATGAGCGGCCTGCTGGGCATCGGGGGCGGCACGGTGCAGGTGCCGGTCATGAATCTGCTGGGCGGGCTGCCCATCCGGCAGGCCATCGCCACCTCCACCTTCATCATGGGCCTCACGGCGGTGGCGAACGCCCTGATCTATCAGGCGGGGGGCCTGCTGGACGCGCGGCTCGCGTGCGCGGTGGCGCTGGGCGTGCTGGTGGGTGCCCGCGCCGGGGCCGGGCTGCAAAAGCGCATTCCCGACCGCGCGCTGAAGATCTTCTTCTCGCTCCTGCTGGTGTTCACGGCGGCGCAACTGCTGATCAAATACTGGGGGCACGCATGAGCCGGCCCGGCGCACCGGAGCCTGCGCCCCACACCGAACCCCCGGTGCTGCCCCCCTGGCTGTACCCCGCGTGCTTCTGGCTCGCGCTGCCGGTCCTCGCGCTCAGTCTGGCCGTGCCGGGGCTGGTCGACCTGGGCGTGTGGTTCATGATGGCGGTGCCCGCCCTGGCCGCGCTGGTCGTGGTCGTCACGCGGTGGCGCACCGACCGCCGCGTCGCCGTGGCCGCCCTGGTTGCCCTGATCGGGCTGGCTGTGGTGGTCGTGGTCAAGCAGTTCCTCCGCCCGTAAAAAGGCCCCTTCCCCTCGGCGGCAGGGTCCAGGCTTTCTCGTTGTCTCCCTGCCCCGCCCCACCATCCACTCCCCGCGCCAGCGGGCAAAGGAGGGACCCATGACAACCTTCGATGTCTCCCGCGAGCACCTGGTCTATGCGATGGACCGGGAGAATCCGCCCGTGCTGCGGGTGCCGGACGGCAGCACCCTGGTCTTTCACACCCGCGACTGCTTCGAGGACCAGATTCAGGACGCGCGGGCGGCCTTCACGGCGCTGGACTGGAACCGGGTCAACCCGGCCACCGGCCCAGTGTTTATCGAGGGTGCCCAGCCCGGCGACGCGCTTGCCATCGAGATTCTGGACATTCAGGTCGGGGACCAGGCGGTGATGGTGACTGGCCCCGGTCTGGGTGTGGAGGGTGACGCCCTGGAGCAGCCCAGCGTGCGCGTCTATCCCATCGAGGACGGGCAGGTGACCCTGCACGGCGTCCGGCTGCCGCTGCGCCCCATGATCGGCGTGATCGGCACCGCCCCGGCCGATACTCCTGTTCCCAACGGCACGCCCGGCCCGCACGGGGGCAACATGGACACGACCGTGATCCGGGCCGGCAGCCTGCTGGTCCTGCCGGTGAACGTCGAGGGCGGTCTGCTCGCGCTGGGTGACCTGCACGCCGGCATGGGCGACGGGGAGGTCAGTGTCTGCGGGCTGGAGGTGCCCGGCCGGGTGACCCTGCGCGCCCATGTGGTCAAGGCTTGCGCCTGGCCGCTTCCGCTGGTGCAGACCGCCACGCACCTCTACACCATCGCCAGCGCCCTCACGCTCGACGAGGCGGCCATCCTCGCCACCAAGCACATGAGTGCCTTCCTCCAGACCCAGGCGGGGCTGCCCCGCGCCGACGCCATCGGCCTGCTGAGCGCCGCCGGCCACCTCCAGATCAGCCAGGTGGTGGACCCCCTCAAGACCTGCCGCTTCGAGCTGGGCCTGGACATCCTCGCGCAGCTCGGCGTGCCGGCGCTCACCGTTGCTCAGGCCGAATAGGTGCTGGGGAGGCTGGCGGCCCCGAACCAGTACGCTTCGAGCAGGCGGACCAGGTGCAGGAACTCGTCCAGGGTGGCGGGCTTGCTGACATAGGAGTTGGCCTGAAGGGCGTACGCCCGCCGCACGTCGGTTTCTGCGCTGGAGGTGGTGAACACCACCACGACCAGGGACGCGAGGGCCGGGTCCGCCCGCAGCGCGGCGAGCACCTCGAAGCCGTTCAGGCGCGGCATGTTGAGGTCGAGCAGGACCAGATCGGGGAGCCGCTCTGCGGCCCTGTCGGCCTCCAGCTGCGCCAGGGCCTCCACGCCGTCCCGGGCGACCGTCAGGTGGACGGGCAACGTAGCGGCCTCCAGGGCAGCCTCCATCAGGAAGACGTCGGCGGCATTGTCCTCCACCAGCAGCAGCCGCACCTGCTCAGCCGGCATGGGGGCCTTCCTCCGGGTCGGGCAGGTGCAGGGTCAACGCGCTGCCCTGCCCCGGAAGGGACGTGAGGTGGAGGCTGCCCCCGTGCCGCTCGGCGATCTTGCGGCACAGGGCCAGCCCGATGCCGTTGCCGGGGGAATCCTCGCGGCGGCCCAGACGCTGGAACAGGCCGAAGACCTTCTCGTGGTATTCCGCGGCGATCCCCGGCCCCTGGTCCCGCACCGTGACATTCCATGCGCCCGGCACACGTTCGGCGCTCACCTCCACGCCGGGCCTGGGGCCGCCGAAGGTGAGGGTATTTCTGAGCAGGTGCAGCAGCAGGTCACGCAACTGGGCCGGGTCGGCGTGGAGGGTGGGCAGGGGTTCGGCCACCCGGACCTCGGCCCCCGTGTCCCTGATCTGGGGGGCCAGCGTCTCCAGCACGTCCCGGAGCACCTGCCCCAGCGCCACGGGGCGGCGGACGGGCGGTGGGGCCGACAGCAGCGCCGTGTAGGTGTGGAGGTCGTGGGTCAGGCCGCGCAACCGCGCCGTCTCCGCGAGCAGGAAGCGGATCATGCGCTCGGCACCCTCGTCGACCTGATCGCGGTAACGCAGGTGGAACAGCTCCGCGAACTGCGTGATCAGGCGCACCGGTTCCTGCATGTCATGGGCAATCACGAAGGCGTACTGCCGCCACTCAGCGTTGGCGCGCTCCAGGGCGGTGTTCAGCTCCCGGACCACGCTGAGCCGTTCGCCCAGGGCCGCCGTCAGGGCACGCCGGAGGTCCTGGGCCTCCTCCAGTTCGCCGGGGTGCCAGGGTTCGGCCCGCCCCCGCACCGTTTCCACGTAGGTGTCGAAGGACTGGCGCGGCCCCAGCCCGCCCTTGGCCTGCTCCGGCGTCGCCCCGCCCCAGGCCACGGTCGTGGTGATCGCCGGGCGCAGCCACACCACCCCCTCGGACCAGCCGTTCCCGACACTGACGGCGAGCAGGCCGCTGGCCCGGTCGCTGAAGTCGGCCGCTGCGGGCCAGTGTTCATGCAGCGCGTCCGTGTGAAACAGGGTGCCTTCCCGCGTGCGCAGCCACGTGAGCAGCGCCTCCACCTGGGCGGGTTCGGGCGTGAGGCCCGCGGCCCGCCAGCGCCCCTCGAAGAACACGATCACGCCGCCCGCCCGCATCAGCCCGGCCAGGTCCAGCGCCTCGTCGGCGAAGGTGTCCAGCGGCGCGAGCGAGTGCGCGGTGGCCTCCACCAGCCGGGCGTGGCGGGCCTGGAGCCGCGCGCGGAAGGCGTCGGTGTCTGCCCGCGCCTTGACCTGGACCTGCAGGCTCAGCAACCGGCCCAGGTATTCGAGTGCGGTGCGGGTTTCGGGGGGCACCACGTGCGGCGTGAGGTGATGGCAGGAGAGCAGCCCCCACAGCCGCCCCTCCACCACGATAGACACCGACAGGCTCGACGCCACGCCCATGTTCCGCAGGTACTGGAGGTGCATGGGCGAGGTCGCGCGCAGCACGGCCCCACCCAGCGGCGTGGGCTGGCCGGTCTGGGGGTTCAGCACGGGTTCCAGCGGGACGGGCACCCCTTGCGTGTCCGCCGTGAGGCGCAGCAGGTGCCGCACATAGAGCGCCCGCGCCTGCGCCGGAATGTCCGACTCGGGAAAGCGGTGACCCAGGAAGGGCGGCAGGTCCTCCCGGCGGGCCTCGGCGATCACCTCGCCGCTGGCGTCCTCGGCAAAGCGGTAGACCATCACGCGGTCCAGGCCGCTGATCTCCCGCACCAGGGCGGCGGCCCGCTCCGCCAGCTCGGCCAGCGAGGGCGCGCTTTCCAGCGCGAACACGGCGTTGCGCAGGGCGTGCGGGCCAGTGGGGTCATGCCCCTCGCTGGCCTCGAACTCCAGCACCAGCAGGTCTCCCACCCGGTGCGCGGTCAGGGCTGTGCGTCCCGCAGGCAGGTCCAGCGTCGCACGGTACTGGAGATGGTCGGGCGACCCGGCAGGCAGGGCCGCCAGCAGGGGCTGAAGGGCCGCCTCCGGCAGCAGGGTGGTCAGCGGCGCGCCCCGCAGCGCATCTGGAGGGTGCCCCAGGTGCCTTGCCGTGTTCGCGCTGGCCTGGAGGACAAGCCGCGTCTGCGCGTCCGCGGTGAGCAGCGCCCCATGCGGCTGAATACTGCCGGGGATATGGATCGGCTCGCGGTCGCAGTTGTCGGTGTCTATCGTCGGCCCGCCCAGATAGGTCGGTGGCAGCAGGTCCGCCGGGCCGCCCCCCGTCATGCCGGCACTCTGCGCAGGGCGTCCCCGAATGCCCGAAAGGTCATCTGCGCGCCCCCGATCACCCGCGCCTCCTCGCCTACCGTGCCCCAGCGGTTCATCGCCTCGCCAAAGGCCTGCCACATCCGCCCGGTGTCCGGACCATAGCCGTGAAAATAGGCACCGCCCCTTTCAGGCGTGAGGCCCAGATGTCGCCGCAGGTGGCGGGTAATGACCTGACCTCCCAGCGTGGCCCCTTCCAGAACATAGAGCGCCCCCAGTGCCTCGGGCACGCCCGCCAGCGGTGGGGGGGCGAGACGGACGGGTGGGGTGGCGGGCAGCGCGGCCAGGTCACGCATCAGCAGGGGCGCTTTCTTCAGGCGGAGGCCGATTCCGAAAGGCGCGGGCAGTGTCAGGGTCAGCAGCCTGGCCTCCAGCGGTTCCACCACGCCCTGGAGCTGCCGCAGGAGCCGGGCATACGCCTCCAGAGACAGGGAGGGCTGCATGACCGGCATCAAGGCTTCGACCTCCTGGTGTTGGTCCTGCGTAGCCTGTTTCAGACGTGACATCAGCATGAGTGAGATGTGACCTTAGCATACGTCGGGGCAGACATTTTGCGCCGGGCGGACTGTCAGCGACTCCAGCCGCGTGGGCGCGGGCCTCCCGGTGAGCGGCCTGCCTGACTCCTATCGAGGCGCTGCGCCACGAGTGAGCCTCTGGAGGAGACATGACCGCCGGGAACCGCTCTCCTCAACGCGGCCGACCTTCTCGTGCAAGGCGCGAGCGTGAGTTTGTTCCTGGGAAGGCCCTCTTTTACTTCCGCCCGTCACCGACGGCTGGGCGCGGGGAGGAAAGTGCTTCGCCCTCCAACCACCGAACCGCGCTTTCAATCACCTGTCCCTGGGCCGTGCAGCCCAGGCGGAACCGCTCGCCTTCCACCGTTTCGTCGGGGAACTCGGTCAGGAGCGTCAGGGGACACAGCATTCCCTCCACCTCGGCCAGCATGACGGGCGTGCCGTGGATCATCTGGTAGGGACGGGCGGCAGTGTGACACTCATAGACGCGGAGTTGCCGCTCATTGAAGGCCATCAGCGCGCGCTGCCCCGACAGGTCCAGGCAGACCTGCTCCGCCAGCCTCCTGGCCTGCTCCGACTGTTCCGGGGTGTGCCGCACCAGCAGCACGAAGCCCTTGGGAAGCGACCAGGCTTCGAAGCCGCGCGGGACATACCCGGAGAAGGGCCGGGTCCATTCATGCGCCGGGTAGCCGTGCAGGTTCACGTGGAGCGCGGCGTTCAGTTCACGGGCCAAGGCGCAGCGGGCATCCGCTTCCCCGAAGGGCGGCTGGCGGTACTCCAGGTCGTCACCGAGGGCCGTGTAGCGGGCGGCGTGGTGCATGTGTTCGGGGGCCACGGCGCGCAGCTCCTCGAACAGGGCCGCCCCATCCGGGTTCTCCAGCGGAATGAAGCCCAGGGGCAGGGGACTGGCAAGCTGGCCAGCAGCCAGCAGGGCCGCGGCGACGCCCGTGGCCTCGTTGCCGTGCTGGCCCCCACTGATCAGGACGCCCGACCCCCGGCCTGGACGCCGGAGCGTGGGAATGGGCCGCCCCTGAACGCTGTGGAAAGTCGGCGGGTCCGGCCACTCCCGCGTCAGGTGGTACACCTCGGCCACCCGGAGGGGGCGATCCAGGGTGGCGAGTGGGGGCGCAGCCCCGGATGAGGCCGCCGCCTGCGGCAAGGGCAGCAGGTCGACGGTCAGGCGGCAGGGACCGCCCGGCACCGCCTTCACCACCGGCACGATCTGGCCCACCGGAAGTTCACGGCTCCCCAGCGGCACACCCGCCCGGTCCTGGAAGTATTCCAGGGTGCCGAAATACAGGTCCTCGCTCAGCCCCTCGGTCAGGCTGGCCCGCTCGTGCCCGTAGGCAAGCGGCTCGTCGGGTTCGGACAGTTCGGCCGCGACACGCAGCACTCCGAAGAAGGGGGCCTGCTGCGGCCACGGGAAGCGTTTCAGAAATGCGGTGTAGGCGTCCCAGCAGCGCTCGGCGTCGGTCAGGACCAGCCGGGTGGTCGCCCCCTCCCCTTGAACGATGTCCACCCGCGCCGTGGGCCGCAGGCACGGGCGTCCCAGCGCATCGGTGGCCCCGCGCAGGGGAACTTCTACCCGCGTCAACTCCCCGTCCACGACCAACTCGTAGTGGTCGGCGGCGTAACCCTCGTGGGTGAACCGGACCCGGAGGTCGTCCAGCCAGCCCGCCAGGGGATAGGCCTCGATCAGGAAGCGTTCGGGATGCTCCCCGTCCAGCACGGGGAACCGCAGGTGAACGTGCCGGGGCGGCGCGGCTTGCCAGAGGGGCAGGTGAACCTCGAACACCTCGCAGGCGAGCGGCTTGTACGCGGCATGGACGCGCAGCTCGCACCCGGGAAAGCGGTGTCTCAGGTCTGCCTGAAGCCTGGCACGAACTTCGCGCGACTCGGACAGCCAGAGTTCCAGGCGGTCGGGCTGTGACGCACATGCCTCCAGCAGGGCCAGGACGGACTCGATCTCGGATGGGAACTGCTGCTCAAAGACTCGCACGGCATCTCCAGTTCAAAGGAAAGAGCCGCCCACGCTAGAGGACGGCCCTTTCCCGCGCCTCATACGGCCTCCGCTAAATTCCGCAACAATCGGGAAAGCACCGCTTGCTGCTCCATACCGCGGAGGCCGTATGTTCTCCTACTCGCTCTGCTTCGCAGCTTTGCAAGTCCGCTCGGATTTCAGGTTTACAAGTAAACCCTTCAATCGGAGTCCGTATCAGGTCATTTCTTGGTGATGGTCCAGAACTGCTCGCTGTTCGCCGGGTTGGGCACCCAGCCCGTGAGGTTGCTGCGCGCCGCACACAGCGGGCGGGAATGCACGATGGGAATGCGGACGGCCGCCGCGTTCGTCAGCTCATGCACGCGGGCGTACAGCTCCGCCTGCTGGCCCCTGCTCTTGGCCGAGGATGCCTGGGTCAGCAGGTCCTGAACCTGCGCGTTGTCGAACCCCGAATCCTGGGTGCCGCCGGGGCCGTAGAAGGCGTCGTAAAAGTTGGACGGTGCCCCGTACTGGCCGCTCCAGCCGATCATGTACATGTCGAAGCCGGGGGCCTTGTTGCGGTCCTCGAGGTACTTGGCCCAGTCCTCGGTCTTCAGGTTCACCTTGATGCCGATATCCGCGAGGTCGGCGGCCATCGCTTCGGCAATGGGCTTGGGCGTGGGGAAGTAGGGGCGGCTCACGGGCATGTACCACAGGTCGAGGGTGAAGCCGTTGGGATACCCGGCTTCCCGCAGCAGCTTCCTGGCCGCCTCGGGGTTATAGGCGGTGGCGGCGACCTTCTTGCTGTTGGCCCAGGCCAGGGCGGGCGGCACGAAACTGTTGTCGGCCACGCCCAGTTCGCCCCAGAAGGCGTCCACGATGGCCTTGCGGTTCAGGGCCATGCTGATCGCCTGGCGTACCTTGGCGTTCTTCAGTTGCTCCTGCCGGACATTCAGGCTCAGGAACCCCACATTGAAGCTGGGGCGCAGCACGGCCGTCAGGTTCTTGTCGGCCCGCACCGCCTTCAGGCTGTCGGGGTTCAGGTCGCAGGCGAAATCCACCGTTCCGGTTTTCAGCTCGTTCAGCCGCGCGCTGGGGTCCTTGAGGAAGCGGAAGAGCAGCGTGTCACTCCTGGGCTTTCCGGCCCAGTAACTGGGGTTGGCCGCCAGGTTGATCTGGGCACCGCTCGTCCACGAACGGAACATGTACGGGCCGGTGCCTACCGCACCCGCGCCGGGCGTGCCGTAGCTCGCCCCCGCCTTTCGCACCGCCGCCGGGCTGGCGATCCCGAAGAAGTTCACGCTGATCATCTCCGGAAAGTTCGCCAGCGGGCGGCTCAGCAGGAAGGTCACCTGATACTCGCCGTCCTTGCGGATGCTCTTCAGCACACTGTCCTTGCCCCTGGGTTCGCCGAAGATCAGCCGCCAGCTTTCCCAGGTTTTCTGGGGCCGGTAACCGCTGGCGAAGGCCGGGTCCCACCAGCGGTTCACGTTGAACACGACCGCGTCGGCGTTGAAGGGCGTGCCGTCGTGGAACTTCACATTCCGCCGCAGGTTGAAGGTCCAGGCGGTGCGGTCGGCGTTCGGCGTCCAGCTGGTGGCGAGGCCGGGCGCGAGGGTGGTGGTGCCGGGCCGGACCCTGGTCAGGGTGTCGTAGATCTGGTTCTGCACGATGGCCGAATTGGTGTCGTTCAGGTTCCCGCTTTCCAGCGTGACAGGTTCGCCCCCCGCGCCGTACACCAGGGTGGCGGCGCTGGCCTGCGTGCCGGCCGCCAGGGCCAGGCCGAGCAAGAGCTTTCTCGCGTTCATCATTCGCTGCGCCTCCGGTCAATGACTCGAATCAGAGAGGATTCGCTGGGACCCTGACCCGTGGATATGGCAGGCGTGGGACCAACGGCTGGATTGCTTGGCCTCCCCATGATACAGGGTGTCCTTCGCCTTCAGCCTCCGCGAAAACCGCCGCAACTGCCCCCACTGCTCCCTGAGCAGAGAACCCCCGGACGGTGGGGCCGTTCACTCCGGAAGTTCCACCGTGCCGAGGTACCGGGTCCGGCCAGAACGAGGAGTGCGTCAGGAACGGGGTTTCCGCGCATGCCTCAGATTCCCTTGAACGTCCTCAAATCAAATTGACGCCCTTCTGGGGGGGGTGTAGGCTGCCGGATGAACATACAGTAAGGCGCACCTGGGGCCAGCTTCACCCGGCCCTGTCCCGTTGACCTCGCGCGCCGCGTCGTCACGCTTCCCCAGGAGGTTCATCGTCATGGCCCGAACCACTTCCCCCCGCACCGCGGCGCTGCTGGCCCTGCTGGCCCTCGGCACCGCGAGCGCCCAGACGTACAGTGGCCCGAACGTCACCCTCACGTTCCTGCACGGCTTTACCGGCCCCGACCGGCCCGTCATGGAAGGGCTGATCAAGAAGTTCAACGACACGCACCCCAACATCCAGGTGCGCGCGCAGGCGCAGCCCTGGGCGACCACCTGGCAGCAGCTGCCCTCGCTGGTGGCCTCGGGCAAAGCGCCCGACGTGACCGTCATCAACGAGGACCAGATCACTGGCTTCATCGCGCGCGGGGCCGTCTCGCCCCTGACCCCCGCCGAGATGAAGGCGGCGGGCATAGACAGGAGCCGTTTTTTCGGCCCGCTGTTCGCCACGGCGGACTACCAGGGGCAGTCGTATGGGGTGCCGGTGTCGAGCGTCGCCTACGTGATGTTCTACAACAAGGACCTGATGAAAAAGGTCGGGCTGGACCCGGCCAAGCCCCCCCGCACCCGCGCCGAGTTTCTGGCCGCCGCGCAGAAATGCACGGTGGACAAGAGCGGCAAGACCGCTACGCAGGCCGGCTTCGACCCCAAGAACCTCGACACCTGGGGCGTGAGCCTCTACAACAACTGGGTCGGGTCGCGGGCGGCCTACGCGGCCATCCTGCAAAACGGCGGGTCGATGGTGGACAAGAACCAGAACGCGGCCTTCAACTCGCCGCAGGCGGTCAGCGCCGTGCAGTTTCTGGTCGATCTGGTGCAAAAGCAGCATGTGGCGCGCCCCAACAGCACCGAGGAAGCCGAGCTGGCCGCCTTCAGCCAGGGCAAGGTCTGCTTTTTCCCCAGCGGTCAGTGGTACCTCGACCGCTTCGAGGGGCAGAAGATGAATTTCGGCGTGACCTTCCTGCCGCGCGTGGGCGGCAACGTGCGGGACGCGGCCTGGGGCGGCTCCAGCCACCTCACCCTGCCCAAACAGCGCGCCGGGTACGACGCCAACAAACGCCGGGCCGCGCTGGTCTTCATGTCGTGGCTGTCGCAACCCGCGCAGAATCTCACCTGGACGAGTACCGGCAGTCTGCCGACCCAGCCCGCCGTGGCGAAGAACCCGCAGTTCGAGAAGGCCGCCATCAGCGGCATCTTCGACCGCCTGAACAGCGTGTACGCCACCAGCGGCTACCCCTGGGTGGGGCAGGTGATGGCCCCCTTCGATCAGGCGTGGGAAGCCGCCTACCTGGGCAAGAAGACCGTCACGCAGGCCCTGAACGACGGCGTGCGCGAGTCGAACAAGCAGATCGAGCAGGCCCGCAAGAACTTCCGGTAACCCTGCCCGGCGGGCGGCCCGGCCCCCTCACCCCCGTTCCGGCGTGGTCGTGGGGCCGGGCCGCCCCGTCGCTGCTCTCCCGTCACCCCGCGCGAGGTCCCCGCCCATGACCGTCACCCCAGCGACCCCGAGTCCACCGGCCCAGACCACACCCGCACAGACCACCACGGCCCCCGCCCCGGTCCCGCGCCGCCGCCTGAACCTGGAACCCTACCTGTACCTGCTGCCGCACGCGGTGCTGTTTTTCGTGTTCACGGTGTATCCCATCGGCTACGGGCTGTACATCAGCCTGCACCGCTGGGACCTGCTGAGCGGGCAGCAGCCCTTCGTGGGCGGCGAGTTCTACCGCAACCTGTTCACGCCCGGCACGCCGCAGTTCGATTTCTTCTGGAAGACCCTCTGGAACACGACCTTTTTCACGCTGGTCAGCGTGCCGCTGCTGGTGGCGGCGGCGCTGGGGCTGGCCCTGCTGCTGCACCGGCCCATCTTCGGGCGGGCGTTTTTCCGGGCCGTGTTCTTCATGCCCGGCATCCTGACCGTCTCGGTAATGGGCATCCTGTGGCGCTGGCTCTTCGACAACCAGATCGGGCTGGTCAACGCGGCGCGGGACGCCCTGTTCCACGCCCCGCCGATTCCCTGGCTCTCCACCGAAGGGCTGGCCTGGGTGCCCATCGTGGTCGGGACCGTGTGGTGGACGGTGGGCTTCAACATGACGCTCTATCTGGCGGCGCTGGGCAACGTGCCGCTGAGCCTCTACGAGGCGGCCTCGCTGGACGGGGCCACGCCCTGGCAGAGTTTCCGCTTCATCACGGTGCCCATGCTGGCTCCGGTCACGCTGTTCGTGGTGGTCACGACGGCGCTGGCGTCCTTCCAGCTGTTCGGGCAATCGCTGATCATCACCAACGGGGGGCCGAACCGCTCCACCCAGAGCGTGATTCAGTACATCACCGAGGAGGGGTTCACCAACGCGCAGTATTCCAGCGCCGCCGCGATGGGGTTCGCCTTTGGCCTCGTGATGCTGGTGCTGACCGCCGCGCAGTTCCGCATGATGGCGCGCGACGTGCGTGAAGGAGGCGCATGACCGACCTCGCCCCCACCCCGGCCCGGCCTGCCGCACCGCGCCGCCGGATGCCGCGTGACCTGCCCCGTTTTCTCCTGCTGTGCCTGCTGTCGCTGGTGTTCCTGGCCCCGGTGTACTGGATGATCAGCACGTCGCTGAAAACCGAGGCGGACGCGATCTCCTCGCCGGTGCAGTGGCTTCCCAGGCACGTCACCTTCGAGAATTACGTGTCGGTGCTCACCTCGCCCGACGGCAACATCCTGCGCTGGACCGGCAATTCGCTGTTCGTGGCGCTGGCCTTCACGGTGCTGCACGTGCTGCTGTGCGCGCTGACAGCCTATCCGCTGGCGCGGATGCAGTTCCGGGGCCGCAACGCCTGGTTCTGGTTCATCCTGTCGAGCCTGATGATTCCCGGCATCGTGACCCTGATTCCGACCTACATCATGATGCTGAACTTCGGCTGGATCAATTCGTACCACGCGCTGATCTGGCCCGGCCTCAGCGGCGTGTTCGGCGTCTTTTTGCTGCGGCAGTTCTTCATGGGCATTCCGCGGGAGCTGGAGGAAGCCGCGCGGCTCGACGGCGCGAACAGCCTGCAAATCCTCTGGCGGATCATCCTGCCGCTGAGCATTCCCTCGCTGGTCACGCTGGCGGTGTTCGCCTTCATGGGGTCGTGGAACAACTTCCTGTGGCCCCTTTTTACCGTCACCGACGTGGACAAGATGACGCTGCCGGTGGGCATCACCACCTTCTCGCAGCGCTACGTGACCGAATACGGCAAGCTGATGGCCTCGACGACGCTGGCGGCGGTACCCGCGCTGATCGCCTATCTGGTCGCGCAGCGGTTCCTGGAAGCGGGCCTCTCCACGACGGGGCTGAAGGAATGAAGCGGCCGTCCCGGCTGGCCCTCGCCCTGACGCTGGGGGCGCTGCTGACCCCCGCCGCGACGCTGGCGGACGGACGTGGTGCAGGGGCAACCCGGCCCACCTCCTCCCCCACCACCTTCCGCAATCCCGTGATCGACGAGAATTTCCCCGACCCGTTCATCCTCAAAGTCGGGAAGATCTATCACGCCTACTCCACCAACAGCGGCAACGACAATGTGCCGCACGCGGTCAGCCGCGATCTGGTCCGCTGGGAGCGGGCGGGGGACGCGCTGCCGGTGCTGCCGGAGTGGGCGCAGGGGGGGCGCACCTGGGCACCCGAAGTGGCGCGGGTCGGCACCCGCCTCGTGCTGTACTTCACCGCGCAGGACCGCGCGAGTGGCCGCCAGTGCATCGGCGCGGCGACGGCCAGCTCGCCCGCCGGGCCGTTCCGGGACACGTCCGCCAAGCCGCTGGTCTGTCAGACCGCCGAGGGCGGCAGCATCGACGCCAGCCCCTTTCAGGACGTGGACGGCCGGCGTTACCTGCTGTGGAAGAACGACGGCAACTGCTGCAACCAGGCCACGAACATCTACCTCCAGCCGCTCAGCGCCGACGGCCTGCGGCTGACGGGCAAGGCCACCGCGCTGATGGGGAACTTCCAGCTCTGGGAGGGAAACGTGATCGAGGCCCCGACGCTCTACCGCTCGGGCGGCGTGTATTACCTGCTGTACTCGGCGGGTCCCTTCGACAGTGACCTGTACGCGGTGGGCTACGCGACCGCCCCGCGCGTGACCGGGCCGTACCGCAAGGCCCCCGAAAACCCGGTGCTGGTCAGCAAGGGCGCAGTGGCCGGACCGGGGCACCAGTCGGTCGTGACGGACGGCGCGGGGCGCACCTGGCTGGCCTACCACGCCTGGACCGCCGGGCGCATCGGGGACGCCGTGGGCCACCGCAGCCTGCGCCTGGACCCGGTCACGTTCGGGGGCGGCAAGGTGAAGGTGGCGGGACCCACCCTCACGCCGCAGCGGGCACCGACGCCATGAACCGGCCTCAGGAGGTGGAAAGCCGCCCCGATGTCCGGCACACCCCCCGTTCTGAAAAGGCTTGACCGATGACCCAGACACCAACGAATCAGCCACCGACATCCGGCCCGCTTCCCCAGGAACCGCTCTACCCCGGCAACTTCGCCGACCCCTTCGTACTGCACGTTGACGGCACGTACTACGCCTACGGCACCGGCCTGAACGGTCAGGCGGGCGTGCGGGCCTTCGAGGTGCTGTCCTCGCCCGACCTGGTCCACTGGACCTCACACGGGGGCGTGCTGGAGCCGGTGCGCCCGGAAGCGCTGGACTACTGGGCACCGGAAGTGGCGCACGCGGACGGCACCTTTTACCTGTACTACTCGGTCGGACGCGGCGACAAGGGCCATCACCTGCGGGTGGCGACGGCGGCACATCCGCTCGGGCCGTTTACCGACCTGGGGCTGAACCTCACGCCGGAGGAACCCTTCGCCATCGACCCGCATCCCTTTCAGGCCCCGGACGGCTCGTGGTGGCTGTTCCACGCCCGCGACGACCTGACCGGCGAGCGGCCCGGCACCGTGCTGGCCGTGGCAGAGCTGCATGACATGACCCGGCTGGGTGAGTCGCGGACCATCCTGCGGGCCAGCGGCGACTGGCAGGTGTACCAGCGGGGCCGCACTATGTACGGCGCGATCTACGACTGGCACACCCTGGAAGGTCCCTTCGTGCTGTTCCGGGACGGGCGCTTTCACCTGCTGTACTCGGGGGGGGCCTGGACCAACGAGACGTATGGCGTCGGCCACGCCGTCGCGGACCACCCGCTCGGCCCCTGGACCGAACCCGTGCCCGGCGCGAACGTCTTGCGGAGCGCCGGACATCTGCGCGGCCCCGGTCACGCCAGCGTCACGGAGCGCGGCCGCGAAGACATCCTGATCTTTCACGCCTGGAACGAGGAACGCACCCGCAGGCAACTGCACGCCGCCCCTCTGCGCTGGGCGGACGGCCTGCCCAGCGCCCTTCCCGCCCCTCTCTGACGGTCGCCCCGCCCTCCCGGCCCCTCTCTTCCCAGACTGAGGAGTTGCAGAATTCGGGCGCACTGTCGGCTCAGCCACCGAGGGCTGCCCGAGGGGCCTCGCCTGGGCGACCACCCACAGAAGCTCCGGCCTCCCCAAGTTATCCTAACAATTCCGAGTGGATTGGTTGACTTTAGAGAAGCTGCTTCATAGAGTGCTCACCATGATTCGCCGCGCTTCGTTCATCTTCCTCGGTCTGGCCCTCTCCAGCGCTGCTCTGGCGGCCCCGAAAGACTCCGTCAAGTTCGCTGTGACCCTGGAGCAGATGCGCGGGCACTACGATGCCAGCTTGCTGAACTACCGCAATGGTGACCTGACGATGGCGGCCAAGCACGCCAAGCATCCCGCCAACGAGCTGTACGCGGCGGTTCGCGGCGACCTGACGCCCGCCCTGCAGCAGAAGTTCCTGGCCGACTACGCCCGCATCAACCAGACCCTGGCCGCCAGGAAGCCCTACGCGGAGTACCAGAAGGTCATGAACACCTTCTACGCCGACGTGGACGCGGCGCTGGCGACCCTGGGCACCACGCGGAACGATCCGAAGTTCGCCGCGCAGGTGATTGCCCAGATCCTGGAAAACGCCGAGCACGAGTACGAGGAGGGTGTGCAGGGCGGCAAGGTCACGAACCTCGCCGAGTACCAGGACGCGATCTACTACGTGGCCCGCGCCCGGACCTGGTTCGACCGGAGCGCCCGCAGCTTCCCCCAGCACCAGCGGGACGAAACGGCTGCGGCGCTGCGTGACGCCGCCGCCGTCATTGCCCGCAAGGGCGACGTGAAGGCCCTGGAAAAGGCCATTGACCAGGCCAGGGAGGAACTCGCGGAGATCAGCGGCGTGGAGCAGGCCGCGAAGAGCAGCAACGCGACGTACTTCGCCAACATCGACCGCCTGCTGGCCGCCGCCAAGGGCCACTACGCGGGCGGCATGCTGGACGACGCCGAGGAGGCCCTGATCGACGCCTACCTTGAGAACTTCGAGTACCTGGAAAGCCCCCTGGCCAAAAAGGATCAGGCCCTGGAGACGAAGCTCGAAAAGACCCTGCGCGAGGATCTGCGCGCCCTCTTGAAGAGCAAGCCCAGCGCGCCGAAGTTCAACGCGGCGGTGGACGCCGCCCTGACCGACCTGAAAAAGGCCCGCGCCCTGCTGGGAGAGTAAGCCATGAACCGGTTCCTGATCCTGCTCCTGGCCCTGCTGGGCGTGGCCCGTGCCGCGCCCGGACAGGTGGACGTGACGGCGGAACTCCGCACCGCGCACGATCTGGTGACCCAAAGTCTGCGCGAGTACGCGGGCGGCAACCGGGAGGCGGCCTTCCGCAGCGCCCGCGCCGCGTACCTCGACCACTTCGAGTACGCCGAGCCGCCCCTGCGCGTCCTGAATCCGGACCTGATCCTGGAGATGGAGTACCGCTTCGCGGACCTGCGCAACGGCATGAAGAGCGGGGCGAGCCTCGGCGAGCTGCGGGAGATTGCGGGCGACATCGACGACAGCCTGCGCAAGGCCGAGAGCATCGTGAACGGCACGGGCGTGCTGGCCCCCACCCTGGCTGCGACCGGGGGCTTCACCATCCTCTTCCGCGAGGGGCTGGAGGCGGCCCTGCTGATGGCCGCGATCCTGGCCTACCTGGTCAGCACCCGCAACGACCGCCTGCGGGGCGGGGTGTGGTGGGGAGCCGGCGCGGCCCTCGCCGCCACGGCCGTCACGTGGTTCGCCGCCACCTACCTGCTTTCCATCGCGCCCATCTCGCGCGAGCTGATCAGCGCGATCACCAGCGTCATTGCCGTGGTGATCCTCTTCTACCTCTCGTTCTGGATGCTGCAACAGGGGGACCGCAAGCGCAGCGCGGAATTCATGCGGGCGCGCGTTTCCCAGGCAGTGCAGAGCGGCAGCCTGGGTGCCGTCGCGCTGGTGACCTTCACGACCATCTACCGCGAGGGGTTCGAGACGGTGCTGTTCTACCAGGCGCTCGCGGTCGCCAGCGGCCCGGTCCTGGGGTACATGTACCTGGGCATCGCGCTGGCCGTTCTCGCACTCGTGGCCGTGTTCGCGGTGATCTTCCGCCTGGGGCACCGGGTGCCCACCCAGCGCCTCTTCCCGGTGCTGGTCACCGTCACGGCACTCTTTGCCGTCGCCTTTGTGGGCAACGGCGTCCGCGCCTTCCAGGAGGCGGGCTGGCTGCCGGTGACCAACCTGTACGGGAAGGTGCCCACCCTCGACCCCAACGTCGCGGCCCTGACCGGCCTGCATCCCACGGCAGAAACGCTGGTGGCGCAGCTGCTCATGATCCTGGTCTACGTGGTGGGCTTCGCCGTGTTCCGCGCCCGCGGGTCACGCCAGGCCGGACGCGAGGCGCATTCTTGATGGAGTCCGGCGCGGACCGACTCCACATTCCCCAACAATCGGGAAAGCACCGCAAGGCGGCTCCATACCGCGAAATCCGTATGCTCTCCTCCTCGCTCTGCTCGGATTTCAAAACCTTTTGGAATCCGTATGAGGCCCCCAGTTGACCCCTGACCCAGCCAACATCCTGCCCGCACGTGTGGGCATCGACGTGGGCGGCACCTTTACCAAGGGTGTCGCCCTCGACGCCGGGGGACACATCCTCGCGGTGTCCCACGTGCCCACCACCCACCGCCACGAGCATGGCGTCGCAAGCGGCGTCCTGCTGGCCCTGCGCGCGCTGCTGCGCGACCTGCCGCCGGGGACGGCCCCCGTCCTGGTGGCCCACTCGACCACCCAGGCGACCAATGCCCTGCTGGAGGGCGACACCGCCCTGGTGGGCATCCTCGCGCTGGGCGAGGCGCGCGACGAGCGGCGCATCGGGAACGTCACGCGCCCCCCGGCGGGCCTGCGTGCCCTCCAGGCCTTCGTGGCGACCGACCGGCCAGACTTCGGGGACCGGGTGCGGGCCGTGCTGCAGGACTGGCGTGCCCGGAACGTCGGCGCGGTGGCCGTCTCGCAGGCCTTCGGCGTGGACGACGCCCGCTTCGAGCACGAGGCCGGGGAACTGGCACGGGAGGCGGGCTTTCCCGTCAGCCTCGGCAGTGACCTGTCGGGCGCATACGGGCTGGAGATGCGCACCCTGTCCGCCGTGGTCAACGCGAGCATCCTGCCCACGATGGTCCGCACCGCCGGGCACGTGCGCGACGCCGTGCGTGACCTCCTGCCGGACGTGCCCCTCCTGATTGTGCGGGGCGATGGCGGCGCGGCCGACCTGCGCGCCTTCGAGGAAACGCCCCTGCACACCGTGGTGAGTGGCCCCGCCGCGAGTCTGGGCGGGGCCATCCTCGGGCACGGGGTGATGGACGGCGTGTTCTTCGAGGTGGGCGGCACGAGTACGAACATCGGCGTGATCAAAGACGGGCAGCCCGCCCTGAAGTACATGACGGTGATGGACGTGCCCACCGGGCTGCGCGCGGCAGACATCCGCATCGCCGGCGTCGCGGGCGGCAGCCTGGTGCGCCTGCGTGGGCACCGGATCGAGGACGTGGGACCCAGGAGTGCCCACATTGCCGGGCTGGCGTATTCCAGCTTCACGCCGGCAGACCGTTTGGCGGGCGCGCGGGTCGAGCTGATCGCCCCCAGTCCCGGTGACCCGGCGGACTATGCGGTGTTGCAGACCCCGGACGGCACCCACTTCGCCATCACGCCCACCTGCGCCGCCAATGCGCTGGGGGCCATTCCCGCGGGGGGCTACGCGCACGCCTCCCCCGAGAGCGCCCGGCTGGCGCTCGCCCTGCTGGGGCAGGCGCTGGGGGCCGGGATGGAGGCGGCGGCCCAGGCGGTCCTGGAGGCCAGCGCCGAGAAACTCACCCGGACCGTGCAGGGCCTGGTGCGCGAGTATGGCCTGCGCGGTACACCGCTGTACGGCGGTGGGGGCGCGGCCAGCGTGCTTGGCCCGGTCGTCGCCCGCCGGCTGAAGGTGCCGTTCGTGCCCATTCCGCACAGCGACGTGATTTCGTCTATCGGGGCGGCGCTGGCCGTTATCCGCGTAGAACGGGAGCGGAGCGTCACCCGCCAGGACCCCACCGTCGCGGACCTGCTCGAACGCGAGGTGGGCGACGAGGCGGTGCGGCTGGGCGCGGACCCCGCCTCGCTGCGGGTCGAGACGGAGTACAGCGCCCGCGAGGGTCGCCTGCGGGCGGTGGCGACCGGATCTCATCCCCTGAGTGCGCGCACCCGTCCCCTCGATGCGGACGAGTTGCAGCAGCAGGCCCGGCAGGTGCTGGGGGAGCAGGCCCGGCTGGTGTTCGGCGGCACGCACCATACCCTGTTCGTGGCCTCGCGGGTGCGCCGCGGCCTGCTGCGCCGGAGCGAGCAGCACGCGGCCCTCGTTCTGGATGGGCGCGGCGTCCGGCTCCTGCGGTTCGAGGACGCGCAGGTGCTGACCGGCCACCCGCACGTGGCGCTGGAACGGTTACAGGCCCTGCTGGCCGGACGGGCGGTCGCGCCGCACGTGGCCGCCCTGACCGCCGCCCGCCTGCGCGATTACGCGCATCTGCACGACCCCGCCCTGCTGTTGCAGCAACTCACCGAGAACCTGCGCCTGGAAGGCCAGGTTGCGCTTATCGTCGAAAGGTGAGCGCCACAAGGAGAACCCAACGATGCTGTACCGCCGTCAACGCAACCTGTCCCCCCTGCTCGTGACCGTCGCGGCCCTCCTGGGGCTGGCGCTGGGCTTCTTCGCCGGTCGCGCCACCGCACCCGAGCCGACCCTCGCCCGTCTGGTGGGACCGGAGGTGGAACACGCCCGCAAGGCCTCCGGCGCGCTGGAGATCGTCCCACTGGAGTACGCCCGCGCCCAGCAGGGCAACGCCAGCAGCCTCGACGCGGCCCGGAGTGCCGCCCGGCAGGCGCAGTCGGAACTGGACGCTGCGACGCTGCTGCGACAACTGAACCCGGGCGGGTTCCGCGAGGCACGGGCGGCCCTGGTGGCCCTCAATGGTGCCATCGACGCCCACCGCAGCGCCGACACTGTGCAGGCGGATGCGGCGCGCGCTCAGGCCGCGCTGCGGGAGCTGCAAGCGATCGGCACGCCCTGACCGCAGCAGGCCTCCTGGCCTCTCCCCCACCCGAGAACGTCTGCTGCACGCCGCCCACACCCTGCCGGTCCTACCGCAGAAATCGAAACGCTCCTCGCCTGACCCTTTACGGAAGCTGAACGGTGCCGGCCTAAGGTGGCCGAATGGACAGGAGGACGGCATGACGACGCATGACCACGGCGGGCACCATGACCACCACCACGCACCGGCGGCGGTTCTCGAGGTGGTCTTCCGCAACTGCCATGACGGTTCGGAGTTCGCGGATCTGGAGCAGAGCCTCGCGCGGGTCCCCGGCGTGACCTCGGTGCACATCGACCGCACACGCGCCGTGGCGCACCTGGGGTACGACCCGGGCAGCGTGACCGAGGCGGAGCTGCGCCAGCGCCTGCACACCGCCGGGTACGCCTGCGCCTGCCAGGACTGCGCGCCGTCGGCGGTGCAGCCAGGCCATCCGAGCGTCGGACACGAGCACCAGGGGCACGGTGGGACAGCAGGAGCGCGGGACACGCACGCGGCGATGGGACACGGCCGTCATGGAGGCACGAGCGACGCCGGGCCTGACGCACACGCCGATATGGGGCACGACGAGCACGCGGGGCACGGCGCGCACATGGTGAACGACATGCTGCGCCGCTTCGTGGTCAGCCTGATCCTGACCGTGCCGGTGGTGCTGTACTCCCCGATTGGCGAAACGCTGGGCTTCACCGCCCTGCCGCCTTTCGGCCTCTCGATGGCCTGGTTCGGGCTGCTGCTGTCCACGCCGGTGGTGTGGTGGGGCGGCTGGCCGTTCATCTCGGCGGCCTGGCGTGCCCTCAGGCGCGGCGAGGCGAACATGATGACCCTGATCGCCACGGGCATCCTGGTGAGCTGGGTCTTCTCGGTGTACGCGACGTTCTTCCTGGGTGGAACCGACGTGTTCTTCGAGGCGGCAGCCATGCTGACCACCCTGTCGCTGCTGGGGCACTGGCTGGAGATGCGCTCACGCTTCGCCACGGGGCGGGCCGTGGAGGCGCTGCTGAAACTGGCTCCCTCCACGGCCCGCGTCGTGCGGAACGGGCAGGAGCTGGAGGTCCCCCTGGAGCAGGTGGTGGTGGGCGACGAGATCGCCGTGCGGCCCGGGGACCGCGTACCCGTCGACGGCGAGGTCATCAACGGCAGCAGCTACGTGGACGAGTCGATGATCACCGGCGAGCCGATTCCGGTGGCGAAGAACCCAGGGGCGCGGGTCACCGGCGGAACCGTGAACCAGAATGGGGCCTTCACCTTCCGCGCGACGGCGGTGGGGGCCGATACCGCCCTGTCCCGCATCGTGCAGCTGGTGCAGAACGCGCAGGCGAGCAAGGCCCCCGCGCAGCGCCTGGCCGATCAGGCCGGGAAGTACCTGGTGTTCGTGGCGCTCGGCGCGGGCCTGATCGCCTTCCTGGCCTGGTACTTCCTGGGGAATGAAGGCGTGGTGTTCGCGCTGACCGCCGCCGTCTCCGCCATCGTGATTGCCTGCCCGGACGCGCTGGCGCTGGCCACGCCCACCGCGATCACCGTGGGGGTCGGGAAGGGCGCGCGGGAGGGCGTGCTGTTCAAGAACGCCACCGCCCTGGAGGCGACCGCCGGGGTGGACACCGTGATCTTCGACAAGACCGGGACACTCACCGAGGGCAAGCCCTCCCTGACCGACGTGATTCCCGCGCCCGGAGCCAGCGAGGCCGAGCTGCTGCGCCTGGCGGCGTCCGCGGACCAGCCCTCGCAGCACCCACTGGCGGAGGCCATCGTGAAGGGCGCGCAGGCGCGGGGCATGACGGTCGAGCGGCCGGAAACCTTCGACAGTATTCCCGGGCACGGCGTGGAGGCGACGGTGCAGGGCCAACGGGTGCTGCTCGGGAACCGCAAGCTGATGGAGCGGGAGGGGGTGGACATCGGTGCCCTGTCTGGTGAGGTGGAGCGCCTGGCAGCCGACGGAAAGACCGCCATGTTTGTGGCGGCCGACGGGCAGGCACTGGGCGTGGTGGCCGTGGCGGACACCATCCGCGCGTCGGCGAGGCAGGCAGTTGAGGCGCTGCATGCCCTGAACGTGCAGACCGTCATGCTGACCGGGGACAACCGCCACACCGCCGGGGCAGTGGCCCGGCAACTGGGCCTGGACACCGTGATCGCCGAGGTCCTGCCGCAGGACAAGGCCGCCAAGGTGCAGGAACTTCAGGGGCAGGGCCGCACGGTTGCCATGGTCGGCGACGGCGTGAACGATGCCCCCGCGCTCGCGCAGGCGGACGTGGGCATCGCCATCGGTGCCGGAACCGACGTGGCGGTCGAGACCGCCGATGTGATCCTGGTGAAGAGCAGCCCGGCGGACGTGGCGAGCAGCATCGCTCTGGCCCGCAAAGTCCGCGGCAAGATCAAGCAGAACCTCTTCTGGGCGGCCAGCTACAACGTGCTGGCCATCCCCTTCGCGGCGGGCGTGCTGTACCCGGCCTACGGCATCCTGCTGCGCCCCGAGTGGGCCGCCCTGCTGATGAGTGCCAGCACCGTCATCGTCACCGTCAACGCGCTGCTGCTCAACCGGGTCCGCTTCGAGCGGGGAACACCTCCGACGCCCGCCGGGCCAGCCAGCCCCGCTCTCTAGGGCGGGCGGGTTGAGGCACCTCATGCTTGGCTCTGCGGGACAGTGGCCCAGACCGGAGGCCGGGAGAGATGGAGCCGCAGAGGTAGACCCAAAACGGACACCCAAGTGCGGTTGTTGTTGCCGCGTCCACTATGCTGGACAATGACTGAAGAAGTTGGCGACCCACTTTGCGGAGCCGGCGAAACTCCGTGCGGGGAACGAGAAGCGAGACTGCCCCGGAGTCAGAGATGAAGTGCCGCCAGCCCCCACTGGAACAGGCCGCCGCCCACGACCAGCCAGACCATCAGCAGGCCCCCCAGCACCAGGGGCTTCAAGCCCGCCTGCCGCAACGTGCTGAGGTGGGTGGTCAGGCCCAGGGCGGCCATCGCCATCGTGAGGAGCCAGGTGTCCACGTTCAGCAGCAGTGACACGGCAGAATCGGGCAGGAGACGCAACGAGTTGAACAGCGCCGCTGCGATGAAGCCGAACGCAAACCAGGGAACAGGGATGGGTTGACGCGGGTTCCCTGCGGTCGAGGCCGCCGCCTGACCGTTCCACCACGCAGAGAGCAGCAGCAAGAACGGCGCGAGCAGCATCACCCGGATCAGCTTGGTCGTGACGGCGACGTCGGCAACGGAGGCACTGACGGCCTTGCCCGCCGCCACGACCTGCGCGACCTCGTGGACACTGGAGCCGATATAGACGCCGAAGGCCGGACCAGCGAAAGGCCACAGGTGCAGGGCGTTCATGGCGGGGTAAAGGAAGATGCTGAGGGTGCCGAAGATCACCACGGTCGCCACCGCGACGGTGACCTGCCCCGCCTTCGCTTTGACCACGGGTTCCGTCGCCAGCACGGCGGCGGCTCCGCAGATGCTGCTGCCCGCCCCGATCAGGACCGCGCTTTGCCTGTCCAGCCTGAGCCAGCGGCCCAGCAGACAGGCCAGGAGGAAGGTGCTTCCCAGCATGAAGACCGCCGACAGGAGGCCCTGTGCGCCCACACCCAGGAGTTGCTGCCAGGTCAGCCGAAAGCCGTACAGGATGATGCCTGCCCGCAGGAGCGTTCCTTTGCTGAAGGTCACACCGGCCTCACAGGTCCGGCTCAGGGGCGGATACACGGTATTGCCCAGCACCATCCCCAGCACGATGGCGAGGGTCAGGGGACTGAAGCCCAGCGAACGGCCCCAGCCCGCGTTGCCGACCAGCACAGCGAGGGCCGCCACGGCGAGGGTCAAGCCCAGACCGGGCAGCAGGCGAAACAGCGGGGAGGGACGCGACCGGGCAACAGCAGACATACCGGGAACGTAGTGCCTCAGGGGTCATCACTCAAATTTGTCTTTTTGCCCTTCATTGCAAAGTTTGTTTATATCCTGTTGACTGGGTCCTATGAACGTCCAACCCGACGCCCTGCTTTCCTTCGCGGCGGTGGCCCGCCTGGGGAGCCTGACCGCTGCCGCACAGGAAAGGAACCTCAGCCAGCCCGCGCTGTCCGCACAACTCAAACACCTGACGGCGGCTGTGGGAGAGCCTTTGCTGGTCAGGCACCGCCTGGGCATGCGCCTGACGCCGGCGGGAGAGGCCCTCTTGCCGTATGCCCTGGAACTCTCACGGGCGCTGAACGGGGCGCGAGGGTTCGCCAGCGAGCACCGGGGCTTGCAGACGGGAACACTCCGGCTGGCCGCCAGCAATACCCTGGCAGCCTATGTCCTGCCGGCGGCCCTGCGAACCTTCCACCAGCAGTATCCCGGCGTGCGGCTTCAGGTCAGTTCGGGCAACAGCGAGGAGGCGCTGCAACGCCTGCTCGCTGGCGAGACGGATATAGCCTTCATCGAGCGCCCCTTCCCGGCTTTGCCCGAGGGGATGCAAAGCCGCCGGGTGGGCGGCGACGAGTTGCGCCTGGTGGTCAGTGCCGCCCACCCGCTGGCGAAGCCCTCGCTGGGCCGGAAGGAGTTGAAGAAGCTCCCACTCATCCAGCGCGAAACCGGTTCCGGCACCCGTGAAGTGTCTGAACGCGCCTTGCAAGCCGCGCAGATCGAGGTCACGCCCTTTCTGGAGCTGGCGGGCAACGAGGCGGTCAAGGAAGCGGTGCTGACGGGTCTGGGTGGGGCTTTCTTGTCGGAATACTGCGTCCGGCGCGAACTGGGCAGCGGCCTGCTGGTCAGCCCGGAAGTGCACCTGCCCGGACTCCGCCGTGAATTCACCGCCATCTTTCCCACGGCTCCCACACTGGCGGTTCGGACATTTCTGGAGGAGGGAATGGAGGGGCTGGGCAGCGTGTAGAGCGGCGCTCCTTACCACCCTGCACCGCCCTTTTTGCGCTTCTCGCTTCGCGCAGAAAGAATGCTAGAAGGCGATAACCTTCCTGCGCCCCGTCCGCCCAGGACGAGACAGGACCGCTCCCCACAGAAAACGACCCACTTACCGTGGGGGAGGGGCCTCACATCGCCCCCAGCCTCTCCACGCCCTCTACCCCCAACAGAAAACCCCGCTTCCGGTGTATGAATGTTGCAAAACTAGCGTCCTAGAGCAGCTTTCCCTGAGTTTCCCTATTGCGCTGGTTGCGGAAGGAGACGGACGTAGACGCTTGTATTTGTCACGTTTTCGCCCTGCCGATGCCAGACCTGAGCGCTGCTGACGGGAGCAGCATGTGACTGTTGGCACGCCCTCTTCACTCCGGCCCCGCGCTGAGCGTCGCCTCCTCAGGAGGCTCTGGTATCGCCTCCCCGGTGTGCAGTTGGAAAATGTCCATGTAGGGGCGGTACTCGAAGACCCGGTCGCGCCCTCATTCAAGTGTCAGCCCTGAGGTACTTCCTCTGTTCTTCCACCACCCGCTTCATGGCTGGCCGCGCATCACGACTGAAGTACGGGAAGATCGCGAAGCCGTGGGGCGTGGAGGTGTACTCCTCCAGTACGACCGGCACGCCCGCCCCACGCAGAACCTCCGCATAGCGAACACCGTCGTCACGCAGGGCGTCGTACCCGGCCACCTGGATGAGTGCCGGTGGCAGCCCCACATGGCTGGACGCCCGTAGCGGGGAGAGTCGCCAATCGGTCTTTGGGGTTCCCTCCGGAGGTTACAGTTCTCCAGCCGGATGTTGGCTCAGCGCCGTCGGGACTTGCGTGGAGACAGCCCCTGCGCCTCGGCGTAGGCGACCACGAGATCGGCACCGATCTCGCCCCGCTCCACGGCCCGGCGCACCGCGCAGCCAGGCTCGGTGCGGTGCGTGCACCCACGGTAACGACACCGGGTGGCGAGTTCCTCGATGACGCCGAAGCGGGAGCCGCCGGCCCCGGCGTCCCACACCGCGATGTCCCGCAGCCCCGGATTGTCGATCAGCAGGCCCCCACCGGGCAGACGGTAGAGGGTGCGCGTGGTCGTCGTGTGGCGTCCCTGGCCGTCGAGGTCCCGCACCGCGCCGGTCGTGGCCGCCTCACGCCCCAGCAACCGGTTCGTCAGGGTCGACTTTCCGACCCCCGAAGAGCCGATCAGGGCGACCGTGACTCCCTCGCCGAAGTACGGGCGGAGGGCATCTAAGCCCTGACCCACCGCTGCCGAGACCGCGTGCACGGGCAGGTCCGGCGACAGGCCCGCGACCGCCTCGGCAAAGGGACTCACGTCGCGCACGGCGTCCACCTTGTTCAGCAACACGACGGGCCGTGCCCCGCTGAGCTGCACGGCCGCGACGTAGCGGCCCAGCCGGGGCAGGTCGAAGTCGAGGTCGGGCGTGGTAACGATGAAGACCACGTCCACATTGGCGGCGATGACCTGCTCGGTCAGGCCGCCCTGCACGGCCCGCGCAAAGCTGGTCCGGCGCGGCAGCACCTCCACGATCCGCAGCGGCGGCTCTGCGGGGCGCTGCACGATGACCCAGTCCCCGATGACCGGGAGCATCCGGCCCCCGGCAGCCGCGTGCCTGAGGGAACCCGGCAGCGACGCCTCCTCCGGGCCGCCCGCGGTCCAGACCTGCATGGAGGTTCGCCCGGTGCTGGCGACCCGGCCAGGTTCCAGGGAGGGCCGGACTTCAGGTGAGGCGGCCGCGATGGCCTCGCGGGCTGCCTGAGCATAGGCCTCCGACCAGCCCAGGGCATGCAGGGGGACAGAGGTCATCTGGTGGGGGAAGAAGAGAGCACGGGGAAGTGGGGCTGAGACATGGACTCAGGGTAAACCCGACTGCCGCTCGGCCGGGCTTTTCTCTTGACGGGAGTCCAGGCAGGGGGAGGCAGGCGAGGAGGCCGGGTCTGGGTGCCGAGCAGGGCCAGAACGACGCCCCGGAGAACCGCGAGGCCCTGCGCGGCCTTTCTGGTCCAGCACACGTCTTCAGGGTGTCGCGGCGGTGGTGCGTGGCGTGGCCCGGCCGCTCCCAGGACCGGTGGACCGGGCTGACCTGTATCTCTCCCGTCTGGAACCACGCACGGGGCAGGCTCAGTCAGGGGGTCTCACGCTGCGGGCGCAGGATCAGGCAGGTGGTGGTGGCGTGGGCAAAGAGCTTGTCGTTGCCGTCCAGCAGTTGCGCCTGCGCCGTGGCGACCTGCCGCGACAGGCTCAGCACTTCACCGACGGCGCGCACTTCCCCCATCCCCGCAAGCAGGGGGCGAATGTAATTCACCTTGAGTTCCAGGGTGGTGTACCCCACGCCGGCGGGGAGCCGCGTGTGAACCGCGCAGCCCAGTGCCGAGTCGAGCAGCGCCGCGAAGACGCCACCATGCACACTGCCGATGGGGTTGTAGTGAAATTCCTGCGGGGTCATACGGAAGGTCACCCGGCCCGGCTCGATGTCCGCCTCGCTCGCCAGGGAGAAGTCCAGGCTGGCCGAGATGGGTGGTGCCGGAAACTCACCTCGCGCGATGCCGCGCAGGTAGTCGAGTCCACTCATCTGCCGCGCGGCATCGGCACCCATCAGAGGGTCTTCCCAGGAATAGGTTCGTATGCGGTTCATCCGGGCGAGCTTACCTGGTCGTGAACTCCACCGTGCGGCGAAGAATCGCAAGCCCTCCTGGCAGACGCCGTGCCGAACCAGCCGCCTCATGTTGCGCCGCCTCGAAGCGGTGCTGCCGCTTCAGGGTCTCGGGGCGGCTGCTCATCCTGAGCAGGCGTGAGCACGCTGGCATTCCCCTGAACCTCAATCTCGACCTTGCCGCCGACCCCCAGGCCGCCCGGCTCTCATCGTCCAATTGCCCCAGCCGCCGCACGGGCCATCACGATGCCGCGTGAGGCGGCCCAGGCACCGATGTCGGCCCCCCCCAGGGCGGTCGCCATCAGTTCGGGGAAAAAGTCCGGCGTGCAGGCGAAGACCGGGATACCCAGCGCGGCGAGGCGGGCAGCGTTCTCATGGTCGTAGCTCGGCGTGCCGTCGTCGTCGAGGGCCAGCAGCACAATCACGCGGGCACCCATCTCGCGGAATTCATGCAGGCGGCGGATCATCTCGGCGCTGCCGGAGCCTTCATACAGGTCGGAAATCAGGACGAAGGTGTGCTCTTCGGGGTTGGTGAGCAGGCCCTTGCAGTAGCGCAGGGCCAGCGGCGTGTCGTTGCCGCCGCCAAGCTGAACACCGAACAGGACGTCCACCGGGTCCGCGAGGTGGTCGGTCAGATCCACCACCGTGGTGTCGTACACGACCACGTTCGTCTTTAGAGCCGGGAGGCTCGCCAGCACCGCGCCGAAGATGCCCGCGTACACGACGCTCGACGCCATGCTGCCCGACTGGTCCACACACAGGGTCACGGCCTTGAGTTGCCGCCGCGCGCGCCCGTACCCCACCAGGCGCTCGGGAATCACGCTGCGACGCTCAGGGTCGTAGGTGCGCAGGTTTTTCAGCAGGGTGCGGCCCCAGTCCACCTCGTTCTGGCGGGGGCGCAGGTTGCGCTGCGAGCGGTTGAGGCTACCCGTCACGGCGCTGCGCAGCGGCTCGGCGAGGCGAGCCTGGAGGTCGTCCACCACCCGCGCGACCACCTGCCGTGCCAGCGCCTTGGCCTGATCCGGCATGGCGTCCCCCAGGCTGAGGAGGGTGGCGGCCAGGTGCACGTCGGGTTGCAGGTGCTCCATGAGTTCGGGTTCGAGCAGCAGGGTCTTCAGGTTGAGGCGCTCGACCGCGTCCTGCTGCATGACCTGCACCGCCGACTGCGGGAAGAGGTCGCGGACCTCACCCAGCCACGCGGCGACCGCTGGGGCGCTCTTGCCGAAGCCCACGTGGCGGTGCGACTTGCGGCCCTTCTGGGGCTTCTCGGTCTGCACGATGAAGGGCGCGCCGTCGTACAGCGAGGCCAGCGCGGCGTCGAGGCGGCGGTCGTGTTCGCCCAGCTCGCAGCCGATGCCGTCGGCGCTCTCGCCCGTGGCCGTTTCGCCGCCGAGCAGCAGCCGCCAGCGGCGTAGGCGTTCTTGTTCGGGAGTGAGATTTTGCGGGGTGGGTTCAGTCATGGGCCTCTCCAGCGGGCAGAGCCGCGCCGAGGAGCCGCAGCACCACCGGCACCACCCTGGCTCCCAGGTCGTCATTGACCTGCGCCGCATATTCCGTGCGTTCCAGGCCGCGCAATTCCTCGCCCAGCCTCCTGCGGGCGTGGGGTTCCAGGCGCGAGAGGGCGCGGCGCAGGGGGGGCAGCACCTCGCCAAAGGCGTCGGTATCGAGTCCAGTGACCCAGGCGTCCAGCAGGGAAAGCGCCGCCGGGTCGTGGCGGAGCGTCCCGCCGTCCTCGCCGATGAAGCCGCCCAGCCACGCCGCCACATCCAATGGCGGTGCCCCCGGCGCGAGGGCCGCCGCGAGCCGCGCCTGCACCTGCCCCGCGTCCAGGAGGTCCCGGTCGCGCAGGCGGTTCACGGCGTCGCCCCGGAGCAGCGGCGCGGTGCCCTCCGCGTCCAGGGCGTGCAGGGCCGCGACCCACCCAGCGCTCGCTTCCGGGTCGTCGAGGAGGCGCACCGCGGCATCCGCCTGCGCGAGCTGGCCGTGAAGCGCCCCCGCCGCTTCCTCCCCCAGCCCGTGCGCGGCGTTGGGCAGACCGGCGGCGGCGCGGGCCACCAGCGTGCGGAACACGGGCCGCAAGTCGTCACCCTCGCGCGCCCTCACGTCGCCGTAGCGGGCCAGGCGCGCCAGGGGCGGGAGGGACAGCAGCAGCGCGGCGGTGTCGGCGTCGGCGGCGCGGGCGTCCAGACGGGCGAGCGTGAAGTCGGCGGCCCCCGGCAGCCCGCACAGCCGCGCGACTTCCAGCAGCGCCGAGAGTTCCCCCAGGTCCGCCGCCCGCCGCGCCCGCGAGACTGCCGCCGCGTGGGCCGCGCGTACCACAGTATTGCCGTGGCGGCTCGCCTCGACGATGCGCACACTGAATTCCGGTTCCCAGCGCAGGCTCCAGGCCTCCTTGAAGGTGCCCGTGCCGCTGCTGTGTGCCTCCTTCGCCCACGGCACGCCCAGCAGGTTCAGGCGGTGGAAGAGCTGCGAGCGGTTCAGCCCGGCATCCTCGCGCAGGTCGAGGGTGAGGTCGCGGGTGGTGGCCTCGCGCTTCAGGCGCAGCCGGGCCAGCGTGGCCGTGAGGTCCTGTTCCAGCGGCACGGCGGGCGCGCCGGAGGGCACACTGCCCAGCGCCTCACCCACGAACAGTTCCTCCGACAGCAGGCGCAGCGGCGTGTCGGAATCCCAGGCGAAGACGGCCCGCGTGGCATCGGTCAGCTCGTCCAGGCCCGCGAGGTGTCGTCCGCGCAGGGTCGCCAGGGCGTCGGCCAGCCGCACCGCGTCGATGACCTGGGCACTCGAGGCGTCCAGCCCGTGCGCGCGAAGCAGCCGCGCCGAACGGGTCAGCCAGCGCTCGCTGACCTGCGCGGGCGTGCCATAAAGGTGCGCATACCAGCCCGGCGAGGTGACGCCCGCGCCGTAACCGCTGGCCTGTGTAAGCCGCCCGTGTGTCCAGGGTGTGATGGTGAGGGCGACTTTTGCCTTGGGCAGCCCTTTTAAGCGCGCCGTGTCGGCCTTCGCCTCACGGGCCAGGACTTCGGGAGTCAGCGCCGGGGCGTGCCACGCGCCGCACACGACGGCCACACTGCCCTTTTTCAGCGCCGCGCGGATGGTCTGGCGCATCTGGGCCTCACGAATGAGGTCACGCTCCGAGGTGTGCCCGTCCTCAGCCTCGCGAACCGCGGCCATGACCTCGGCAATGGCCGCAAACACGGCCTCGCCCTCGCCGCGTGACTCGACCAGGGCGTCCCACCAGCGTTCGAAGTCACTGTAGCCAGCGGCCTGGGCCAGCAGCGCGAGAGGGTCTTCGCACATGGCGTCGGCGGGGGCAGGGTCGGCAGGGGTGGCCTCAGCGTCCGGATTGACGTTGGGGAGAGTCTCCTCTTCTCCTGACGCCAGGGTCACGCTGGCGGGCAGGTCCATAAAGGCTATCGGCACGCCGCGCGCGAGTGCCCAGCGGATCGCCACGAATTCGGGGCTGAACTCGGCCAGCGGGTAGAACACCGAGCGTTCGGGCTGGCCCTGCACGTGTGCCATCACCGCGACGGGGGGCGTGAGCGCGGGGTCGTTCAGGAAGGGCAGCAGGCCGTCAGCGTCCGCAGGCCCCTCAACCAGCAGCGTGGCGGGCGGATGGGCCTCCAGCGCCCGCGCCATGCTGCGCGCCGAACCGGGACCGTGGTGGCGGATGGGGAGGATGGTGAGGTCAGATTGGACCATGTCGGGACTCCAGGAGGGACGGGGAACGTTCGTTCTATAGTGTATCTACGGTATATACTCTGATGAGGTGAATCCATGACGCGCAGCCGAACCTTCAAGAGTGGCAACAGCCAGGCCGTCCGCATTCCGCAGGAGCTGCAACTGCCTTACGGCGAGGTCGAGATCGTCCGCCGGGGCCGTGACCTGATCATCACGCCGGTTCAGCGGCAGGACGGCCAGGCCATCTTCGAGGCCCTGACGGCCTTTGAAGGCCCCCTCGAACGGGAACAGCCTGCGGCGCAGCAGGAGCGGGAAGCGCTGGTGTGACCCCGCCCCTGCTCTATCTGCTCGACACCAATATCTGCATCTTCACCATGAACCGCCGCCCGGAGCAGGTGGGCCGCCGGATGCGGGAGGTAACGGCGGCAGGGCACCAGCTGGGCATCTCCAGCGTCACCCTGCACGAACTCTGGTACGGGGTGCGCCGCAGCGGTCGCCCGGAGCAGAATGCCGCCCGCCTGTCGACCCTGGTGCAGACCCTGGACGTCTTCGACTTCGGCCCGGAGGCCGCCGAAGCCGCCGCCGGGATTCGGGCCGCGCTGGCGGGCAGCGGCTCGCCCATCGGCCCCTATGACGTGCTGATTGCGGGGCATGCCCAGAGCCTGAACGCACTGGTCGTCACGAACAACCTCGGGGAGTTTGCCCGCGTGCCGGGGCTGCACTACGAGGACTGGACGCGGGAGGAGGGGGAAGGCTGAGACGGGGCGGCCCTTTCCCCACTGTGAAGACATGCTCAACTCACCTCCCGGCAAGCCGTGTAAAACTCCTTCCACCCGGCCCGCTTCTTGACCGCCGTTTCCAGGTACTCGTTCCACACGGCCTGGTCCTGCACCGGGTCTTTCACCACGGCCCCGATGAGGCTGGCGGCCACGTCGTGGCTGCTAAGTTCGCCGTCGCCGAAGTGGGCGGCCAGGGTCAGGCCGTTGGTGACCACGCTGATGGCCTCGGCCACGCTGAGGCTGCCGCTGGGCGTCTTGAGCTTCGTCTTGCCGTCCTCGGTGACGCCCGCGCGCAGTTCGCGGAAGACCGTCACCACGCGCCGAATCTCGTCGAGGGCCGGGGGCAGGTCGGGCAGGCCCAGGCTGCGACCCAGCGACTCGACGCGGCGGGTCACGATGCTCAGTTCGTCCTCCAGGCTGTCGGGCACGGGCAGAACCACGGTGTTGAAGCGGCGTTTGAGTGCACTCGACAGGTCGTTCACGCCCTTGTCGCGGTTGTTCGCGGTGGCGATCAGGTTGAAGCCGCGCACCGCCTGCACCTCGGTGTTCAGCTCGGGCACCGGCAGCGTCTTTTCGGAAAGGATGGTGATGAGGGTGTCCTGCACGTCGCTCTGCACGCGAGTCAGCTCCTCCAGTCGGGCGATCTTGCCCTGGCGCATGGCGTGCATGACGGGGCTTTCGACCAGCGCGGCCTCGCTCGGCCCCTCGGCCAGCAGGCGGGCGTAGTTCCAGCCGTAGCGGATAGCATTCTCGTCCGTGCCCGCCGTGCCCTGCACCAGCAGGGTGGAGTCGCCCGAGATGGCGGCGGCGAGGTGCTCGCTCACCCAGCTCTTGGCGGTGCCCGGCACGCCGAGCAGCAGCAGCGCGCGGTCGGTGGCGAGGGTCGCCACGGCTATCTCCATCAGCCGCGCCTCGCCCACGTACTTCGGCGTGATTTCGGTGTCGCCCGCCCGGCCTCCCATCAGGTACGTCAGGACCGCGCGCGGGCTGAGGTTCCATTTGGGCGGGCGCGGGAAGCGGTCGTGCTGCGCCAGCGCAGCGAGTTCGTGGGCGTAGGCCTGCTCGGCGTGCTGGCGCAGGACTTCGGGGGCGGTGTTGTTCTGGGGGGGGGTCATGGGAGGCTCCTTGAAGGGAAAGGGTCAGGGGGTCGAATGGGCCGCCAGGGCGTCACGCCACTCGCGGCGCAGGCGCAGGGTGTCCGTCAGGTCGCGCCAGGCCCGGAAGGCGGCCTGCTCCCTCTGAGCGTGCTGCTGGCGCTGGCTTTCCTCCCATTCGGCGGGGGTCTGCCAGGAGGGGAGCTTTTTCGGGAGGGGCGGCAGCTCGAAAGGCAGCGGTGTGGGCGGAGGCAAGGTCAGGTCGGGCGAGAGGCGCTCGCCCAGCAGACCGGCCAGGCCAGGCACCACGCCGCTCTGGCCCTCACGTTGAAAGAGATTGAGTGCGCGCGCGGCCAGGGTGACCTGTAGGTCGACCGGTTCTGCCACCAGGTCCGCCCCTGGATTCAGCAGCAGCGCCCGCACCGCGTCCAGCAGCTTTTCCGGGGACACCTTCGGCTGCCCGGCGAGGTCGCGCAGCCGGGCGCGGGCCGTGGCTGGGTCCAGCGACTCCGGCACGGGAGGCGGCGGCTCCTGCAATTCATTCGCCAGGGACCAGTGATGCGCCCTGGCCGCCTTGTGCAGCTCGTCCCAGCCCACACCCAGTGTTTTCAGGATCAGCGGCGTGGGCAGCGCACCCAGCAAGCGGTGCAGGTCGCTGTCGTCGTACTGTCCGGCGCGCGGTTTGCCGAGCGCGGCGGGCAGGTCGAAGGCCCCGAAGGTGAGCTTCTTTTTCAGCGTGCCACTGACCTTCACCGCCTGGGGCAGCAGCGCCAGCAACTCATCCTGAAAGGCACCGGGGAGGTGGCCCAGAAGTTGCCGGGCCTGCTTCTGCACCTCGGGCGAGCGGTCGCGCGTCGCCGTTTCCAGCAGGGGGCGGTCCTCGGGGCGCGGGTCTCGGCGCAGCAAGGCCAGCAGTTCCTTGCGCCGGTCGGCGGGCTGGCTGGCCCAGAGGGCTTGCAGGTCCTGTACAGCCTGCGCAGGGCCGCTCCGGCGAAGCTCGGCCAACGCTGCCAGCCTCGCGGCCCAGGCTGCTTCTTCCCCGTCCTTTTGCGCCTGCCCATGCAGGGGATGGGCGTCCAGGGTAGCCCGCGCCCGCAAATCCGCCAGGGTCCAGAGGGCGGGCGCAAGGTCGGCCTCCTGACGGTACAGGGCCAGCACCTGCGCGGCATTTAGGGTCCAGCCGCGTGCGGACACCGTGTCCAGCGCCCGGGCAGCCAGCGACGGGTCGGTGCGGACCAGTGGAGGCAGCAGGGTCGCCAGGACTGGCGGCATGGGACGTTCGGGGGCGGGCAGAGCCGCGGGCGGCGCAGGGGCCTTCAGGAGGGGCGCTCCGGCGCGGGCGTGCAGGCCCAGCAGGGCGGCGCGGCCCAGCAGCCGGGCCTCGGGCGTGTCACCGGGCACACTCGACAGGGCCTGGGCCAGCGCACCGGCAGGAGCGGGCAGCTCGGCCCGGCTGGTACCGCGGGTGGCAATCACGGCCAGCTCACGCAGGTCGCGGCTCATGCGGGCACTCCAGGTTCGTGCAGGGTCCCGGCAGCCTCCGGCTGGCTCGCTTCCATGGAGACGGCCCCTATCGGCAGGAAGGTCACGCCGTCCCACTCACCGAAATACGTCTGCATCCGCGTTTCGGCCTGGGCGAGCATGGCCCAGAGGTCGGCCTGTTCCACCCGCTCGCTCAGGGGGACCGCGTGCCCCTCGGCGTCGCAAAGCTGCGGCGGGTCAAGGTGGAGGTACGCCGGGCCGACAAACGCGCCGATGCGCTCCAGCCAGGGGTTCAGGGCCAGGGCCACTGCGTAGCGCTCTTGCAGTTCGGCCAGCGTCCCGCCGGGGAGGGGCAGTGGGGCGGCCGCCACCGACACCTCCCCCTGCACGAGGGCGCGTTGGGCATAGGCTGAGGGCGCATAGGCCAAGGCTGCCGTGAAGGGCTGCTGCGGGGCCAGGGGCAGGGGCAAGGCCTGTCCTGTCGGCGCGAAGTCGAGCAGCAGCGCCAGCTTCGGTTCTTCACCGGGCGACCCCTCGCCCAGCAGCCAGGTCCGGCGCACGTTCAGTTTCCCCTCTTCCTCCTGCACCGAACCGAGGGCCTGCCAGACCTGCGGCGCGGCCTGGGGCAGGCTGGCACGGTCAAGCGGTGCGCCCAGCGCCGTCAGGAGGTCGGCACGCTCGGCCTCGCCCAGGGCGTCCCGCTGCCGCCAGCCCTGCGTGAGCAGCCACAGCTGCCCCAGATGGGCGGTCAGGGCCTGGCCGGTTTCGTCATGCAGCAACCCGGGAATCTGCCGGACCAGCCGCGCCGCGCCCGCAAGCTGGGCATCGACCAGCCGCGCCGCCTGCCGGTCCCAGTCGACATACGGGCGGGCACGGGCCGCCTGAAGCCCTTCGCGCACGAGGTCGCTCAGCCACACTTCAAGGTCCTCCAGGCCCGCCGAACGCTTGCGGTCACGGGTGGCCTGGGCCTTTGCCTGCGCCCTGGCCCGCGCGGCGGGATCAGCGTCATCGCCGGGAGATTGCGCGGCCTTTTCAGTCCGGGCCACGCGGCCCCCCAGCCATTTGACGAGGTCGGGGGGCGGGGAGGAATCTTTCCACTCACCGGCCCGCGCGGCATGCAGGAGCAGCAGCCCCAGGGCGTGCTTGCAGGGAAATTTACGGCTGGGACAGCTGCACTTGCTGGCGATCTCGGCGTTGCGGGCATCCACACCCACCAGGTAGGGGTGTGTGCCGCTGCCCTGGCATTCGCCCCAGAGGACATTGCCGTCGCGGGCCAGCTTGGGCCACCCGGCGGGACGGGCGAGCTTCTGGGCCGCCCTAGCGCTGCTGCTGTCAGGTGCGAGGGCCAGCGCGGTGTCGGCGGTCAGTTGGTCGAGGATCGGGGGCAATACGTAAGCTCCTTTTTAATTACGCTCAGGACGTAATAGTAACAGACAGACCATTTCTTCGCAAGCCAGACGGGTTGCGTGGCGTGCGTCACGCGCACCTACGGCACAGAGCAGGCCTCTGCCGCCTTGAGCTGATCGTGCGCAACCCGGCCAACGTGGTGCGACTGTCAAGCCGCTGAAATTGGCCTTTCCATGCTCTCTGCCCACAACAGAAAACCCCGCTTCCGGCGGGGCTTTTTTCTGGTGCACTCGACTGGATTCGAACCAGTGGCCTGCCCCTTAGGAGGGAGAACCGGCGTCATTTACGGACGAAAATGCACGGTGACGCACCTTCCCATTTTTCCCCTCTCAGAGGGCGTTTTCGCCTCTTCACCGCCCCGCTTCATACGCTCTGGATAACGGACGTGCGCGGATGTGTTGGTCACGGGTTGGTCACGTTGGTCATGCTGCGGTTGAGGCAGGGAAACGGGGCTGTGATGTGCGTGTCTACGGTAAACATGCGTGCTAATCTGTGTGTGTCTCGCTGCTGGAGCGGCGAGAAATTGGCGCAGCCGCCCCACCTACATGCACAACACGGGCATACCCACGGCACACTGACGGCACCTTACTGAGGCACGCACCCGCGCAGAGCGCACCTAACCGCCTCGACCCCAGCCACCGACCCAGCCACGAACCCCACGCCCAACAACGCATAACTGGCGAATTGCTGCTGCTGAGAACCAAGGCTTAGACCTTCGATTCTCGCGGTGTTTTGCTGTATCAGCAACGCCGACCCGCTGGGGGGCTACAACATGACGGCGATTGGACATGAGGTGCAGGCTGCCGTGCCTGCTTATTACAGCGCTCAGGGTGCTGCGGAATACCTGAACGTACACCCGGCCCTGATCTATAAGGAGATTCGCGCCGGTCGCCTGCGGGCTGTGAAGATCGGGGCGAAGGTAATCCGCATCCCCCGCGAGGCGCTGGAGGCATACATAGCGGCTCAGAGCACGGGGGCCAATTAATGCCCCGCCGTCCTGTACACGGCGGGGGGCAGGCAGCGCAGGCGGGCGCTGTGGGCAGCTTACCAAGTGGGGGCGGGCGGCTCTCTCGGCTGGAACACGCCCGCAGCGTTGACCGGGAGTACTTCAGGAAGAACCCCCGCTCCCGCAGCTATACGCGGCCCTACATCGAGGGCGAGTGCCTGGCGCTGCCCGACGGGGCACCCCGCCCGCTGTTCGTGGCGGTCGCGTTCGTGTCGGCCCGGATGACCAGTAAGGCTCTGGCCTTCGACCGGGCAGAGTTGCGCCAGGCCAAGCAGGAGGCTGAGGCACTGGCCGCCATGTGGCGCGACGGTGCGGCTGAGCGCGGGGTGTCGGCGTGAGTGCCCACAAGTTTCCCTATGACCAGGCGAAGGCTGACCGGATTGCCTCCGCTGAGGCTGTGCGGTTGCTGGAGGCGCTGCGATTGCCGGGCGAGACGGTCATGCTCCAGACGTTCGCTGACGGACCTGATGACCTGTACGTGACCGAGGAATTCAAGGGCCGGAACGGCCAGCCCATGAAGGCGCAGAAGTACGGCCTGAGAAAGCCGGACGGGAAGGGCTTCAGCACCGGGCGCACGGCCCAACAGGGCAGTTTCAGCCTGGAGGAAGTGGCAGAGGGACAGTACATCCGCCCGAACCTCGCGCGGTGTGGCGTGTTCTTCGCAGTGAACGTGTTCCCGCCAGATACCGAGAGGCGTTCCTCTGACGGTGTGCAGCGGGTGGCGGCGGTGTTCCTCGACCTGGACGGCACACCGTTACCAGGGGGCGGCTTCCCACTTCAGCCAACGGCGATTGTGGAGAGCAGCGCCGGGAAATTCCACGTTTACTGGGCTGTTCAGGACTTGCCGCTGAGCGAATTCACGCCGGTTCAGAAGCACCTCGCGGGCCTGTATGGCGGTGATCCTTCCGTGTGCGACTTGTCGCGTGTGATGCGCCTGCCGGGGTACTGGCACGGCAAGAAGGAAGAGGGCTTCCTGACGCGCATTCTGGAGCTGAACGCGGCGGCCCAGTACAGTCGCGCCGATCTGCTGGGGGCGCTGTGAGCGGCTTCCCGGGACTGCGCGAGGCGCTGGCAGTGGCTGAAGCCGAGGCACTGAAGCGCGAGCAGGACGCTGCGCGGCGCAGAGCTGAGGCTGACCAGTTGCGGGCGCAGCTTTCCAGCGACACGGCGAGCGACCAGGCCGAGGCGCGGCGCAAATGGGCGCAGGTCGCCTTGCTGGGCTGCACGGCGGACGTGCTGAGCGCAGGCGAGGGCAGCCGGAATAACACCCTGAACGGCGCGGCCTACCGCCTGGGGCGGATCGCGGCTGCTGGCCTGCTGGAAGAATCGGAGGCCCGCGTTTCCCTGGCTGACGCGGCGGAACGTGTCGGCCTGGGCCGCCATGAAGTCGAGCGCACCATCGAGAGCGGCATGAGCGCGGGCAAGCTGGAACCCATCGACCCGGCAGATATTGGGTCCTTCGCAAGCCTGAAGAAGCACAAGCCTAGAGTGCTGACAGTGGGGATCGAGGTGGGCACGCTGCCTGACCCGGCAGACATTCCCGCTGCTGAGCATTGGGTGGCTGAGGACCGGGCCGAGTACAGCGACCGGCAGGTGCTGGGCCTGCTGGAGCTGGAGCGGTGGCCCGTGACGGCACCGGACACGGATACAGCACACGCTCACCGCCTGGCCGAGCTGGCAGCGGGGGACCTCTGCTACACCGGCAAGCTGGGCGGGTGGCTGGCCTACAACGGGCGGCAGTGGCTGACTGGCGCGGGCCGCAAGGGGGACGGCGAAGGCGACCTGCTGGCGCAGAAACTGGCCCAGCAGCTCAGCGGCACGATGAAGCCGGAAGTTGCGCGGCTGTTTGCCCTGGGCGGCTTGCTGGCCCCCATTGAGGCCCGCAAGATCGACGCCGAGGCGATGGAGCGGGCGGCATGGCGGCACATCCGGGCCAGCAAGGCCGCCGAGGGACGCGGGAAGCAGAAAGCCATTCTGGAGGCGGCCCGCCCGCTGCTGATGGTCGCCCACGCCCGCTTTGAGCCGCGCCCGTGGGTGCTGGGCTTCCAGAACGGTGTCTGGGAACGCGGGCAGTGGCGGGAGCATCGGCGCGAGGACTACATGCTGACCCTCGCGCCAGTCGAGTACCACCCTGACGCGGATCGCGGCGCATGGCTGGAAGTGCTGGAGCGCATGACCGGCGGAGATGCCGACCTGGCCCGTTCGCTTCAGGATGTGACCGGGTACGTTCTAAGCGGCACCAGCACTCTCCGGCTACTGCCCTGGCTGTACGGCCCGAAGGGCACCGGCAAGAGTACCTATGCCGAGCTGCTGGGCACGGTGCTGGGCGACATGGCGGCCAGCCTGGACACGAAGCTCTTCACTACGGACAGCGCGCGTGAGCGTCTGGGCGCAGCGATCTGGGGCAAGCGGGCCGTGTTCTGTGCGGAGGCCGGGAACGCGAAGCTAGACGCGGAGCTGCTGAAAACCCTCAGCGGCAGTGACCGCCTACCCGTGCGCTTCCTCTTCAGCGAGCCGTTTACCGCTGCGCCCCGGCATGTGCTGCTGATGGTGGCGAATGACGCGCCCAGGGTCGAGGCTTACGACGATGCGCTAAAAGACCGCGTGCTTGCTCTGCCGTTCCTGCACCCGCTCGCGGCACCGGGGCTGCCCCCGCTGCTCCGTGGGGCGCGGATCGAAGCGGAGCGGCAAGACCCGACTTCTCGCCTGGTGCTGGGCTTTACCGCTTGGGGCATGGAGGGGCTGACCAGGGTTTACGAGGCAGGCGGCGTGTACCGCTCCGAAGCTGCCGCGCGAGCTACGGCCCGGTTCTGGGCTGAGGTTGACCCGCTGCGGGAGTTCTGGCTGGAAGTGGGCCGTGAAGCCTTCGCGGTAGACGGGATCAAGGCGGGCGACCTTCGCACCCGGTATCAGGTGTGGGCGGATCAGGTGGGGGTGCGGCCCTACGCCATGAAGAAATGGGGGCAGGCTTGCGCGGCGGTGGGACTGGAGAACATCAAGAAAACGGCAGGAACCCGCTACTGGACGCTAAAACACCCCGAACTCTTCCCAACGGACGACGGCGCACCCTCGGCAGGCAGTGGCGAGAGTGGCGCAGTAGAGGCCTTTTCCAAATCGTTTCACGAGGAAAACCCTAAGAAAAATCCTTCCTTAGAAGAATTGGGGAACGGGTCAAGTTGCGCCACTCTCGCCACTCTTGCGCCCGCCTCTGGTGAGCTGTGACTCTGACCGAGTTGCGGCGCACCCTCGCCCCGCTGGGGGTCAGCCTAAGCGTGACGCCAGCGGGCAAGCTGAGGTATGACGCCCCGCGAGGCTTGCCCGCCGAGCTGGTCGAAGCCATGCGAGCGCAGCGCGCGGCCCTGCTGCGCCAGGTCGAGGAAGGGCGGCTGCCTGACGGGCGGCTTGATGTGGCCGCACTCGCGGCTGCGCCTGGGCGCTGTGGCTGCTGCGCCCGCTGGCAGGGGCCGGACGCCTACGGGGACGGGCTGTGCCCGCTGGGGCGCGCTGCGCACGGCTGGGCAGACGGCAACCCGAAAGCGCCGGTCCTGACGGTGGCGCACCATCACTGCGCGGCGCACGGGGGACAGGGCTGGAAGGGTGCGGCGTGAGTGCTCCGACTTCGGCTTTTTTCGGCTTCCCTTCTTGGAGATGGGTCGCATGACCGCTGCCCCTGCTGGTGTGCCTCAGGGCCTCACGGTGGGTCAGGTGGCCCTCGCTGAGGGCAGACCAGCGCCGCCCCCGCTGGTCTGCTAGGACTGCTGGGGCGGTAAGGGCCGACGGGGATAAAGCGTCGGTTTTGGCTGGTTCTACCAGTGTCGGCATTTTTCGGCATGTGCTGCTGCTATGGGTGATGGGAACCCCGCCCGGTGAAGGGCGGGGGAGTCATGCACTTTGGATGGGGGGTGGTGCCGGGACTGCTGAGGTGCGCTCAGTCCTGCTGAGAAGGATTGCCCAGTGCAAAGCGACTCAGGCCCAATGCCGCCAAAGCTGCGCGTCCTTCCCTGGTGCTGGTGTCTACGCGGAAGCGGTAGCAACCGTTGGCGTAGTCGCCCGGCGGGTACACATCGAGGGCCAGGATGCCCTGGAAGGGTGCGGCAGGGTCGAAGCCGGCAGGATGAAGCCAGCAGCCCCGACGGGGCAGCGTGAGAGGCGAGTAGCCTTCGGCATACAGGGTCAGGCTGTCGGTCAGCCGCTCGGCACCCGTGAGGGTCGGCAACGTGTCCATTCCGGTTGGCCTTCCCTCTGGGAAGTGGCGCAGCAGTTCGAGATAGAGGGCAGCGGGCACGGCATACGCGGCGCGGTCAGGGCCACCCCACTGATGGGTGAGGATCGCCAAGTTGTCGTGCCCAATGGGCAAAAGGGCGGCGCGGTCGCCTTCCGCGATGGTGACAAGTTGCCCGCTCTCCAGTTCGAGCGTGAAGCCATTTCCCTCGCCAGAGAGGACGTGGGCGACCTGGGGCAATTCGGCGCGAGCGGCACGGGTGTCTTCCTTCACGGCTGAACCTCCGGGGCAGGGCGAGGGCGGAAGGCGCGGGCGAGGGCGACCAGGCCCAGCAGTGGGCCGCAGAGGGTGGCGAGCTGCGCGAGGGGCAGCAACGGGGAACCGGCCAGCAGCACGCACAGGGCATAGAGCAGGAACAGAGCGAGCGTCACGGCGCGCACCTCCAGAGGGGAGAGCCGGGGGGAGCGGTGCCCCCCGTGAGGCTTCAGGCGGCGAGCTGGCGGGCCTGGGGGAGGGTGTGGCAGAGGTACGCCCACACCGCGCGCGCTTCCGCTTCCGTCAGGGTGGCGAGGCTGAACACCTCGCGCCCCACAGCACGGGCAGCGCTGCCGTAGTGGTCGGGGTTGCACAGCCCCAGGCGGCCCATGAGGCGGTGCAGGCGAGCGGCGCGGGCCTTCCCAATGGTGGGCGGGGTGGCCGGGACTTCCGCGAGGACTTCCACCCGGTCAGCCATGTCGAGGATGCTCACGGCGTCTGCAAGGGGCGCGGCCTGCCCGTCCACCTGGGCGGCGATGCCTTCCGGCGTGCTGGTCAGCGTGACAGTGTGCCGGGCCGTGCCCCAGTTCTCGCCGTGGGCGCGGTACTCGATCACGGCGGCGAAGGTGCGGCTCTGCATGGGCTGGGCGGGGCGAAGTGCGCTAGGTTGCATGGTGATCTCCTTAAACCGGGATTCCTGAGAGGCTTTTGGTTCCTAGGCCGTGCCTCTTAGGTGTTCATAGTTTAGTGAATCACTGTACTCCAGTCAAGTGTTTGACTTAACTCCAGTGAATCCCTAAACTCCCCTTATGGATACAGACGCGCAGATACGCGAGGCAATGCGCGCGGCCCTGAAGGCGCGTGGCTGGACTCAGCAGCAGTTGGCTGACCATCTGGGGGTCAGCAAGAGTGCGATTGCCCAATTGTTGAGCGGGGCCTACGGGAAGGTTCCCAGCAGCTTGCTGGAAGCCTTAGACGTGCTGGGGCTGGAGCTGATCGCCGCGCCCAGGAAGGAAGGCTGACCATGCCGCGCGCGAAGGCTCAGGACACCGGCAGGAAGAACGGCAACGGGCGCGGCACTATCGACGAGCTGCCCAGCGGGAAGTACCGCTGGAGAATCACGGTTGGGCTGAAGCCGGACGGAACGCCGATCCGCAAGAGTGGGACCGCGCCCACTGAGAAGGCAGCCTGGGCCGCCATGACCCAGGCCCAGGCGGATCACCTGCGCGGCGGGGTGGCGCTGCCCGATAAGGTCACGGTGGGCGAGTGGCTGAACCGCTGGCTAGAGGGCAAGAAAGCGCGGCTGGCTGCCAAAACACACCACAACTACCGGAAGGTGATTGACCTGCACATCACGCCCGCGCTGGGGCGGAAACGCCTTCAGGACGTGCGCCCGGCAGACCTGCGGGCGCTGTACAACGCGCTGACGGAAAAGGGCCTGGGCGATACCCAGCGGCAGGCACACAACATCCTGCATGGTGCCTTCAGTGAGGCGTTGCGCCTGGAACTGGTCGCCCGTGATCCCTCCGCCGTAGTGCGACCTGCGCCCGTGCGCCGTGATGCTGAGGCCGCTCCAGTCGATAAGGCCCTGACGGCGGAAGAGGTCGCCAAGCTGCTGCCCGTGCTTCAGGCGAGCCGCTGGGGGCTGATCTTTGAATTCATGCTCCATACCGGCCTGCGCCGGGGCGAGGCGTGTGGGCTGAAGTGGGAACACGTTGACCTAGAAAAGGGCGTGATCCGCATTCGGGAGAACTTGGTCGCGGTGGGCGGCAAGGTGCAGGTCAGCACACCAAAGACGGCGAAGAGTGCGCGGCGCGTCCATCTCTCCAGTGAGGGCTTGGCCTGTCTGCGCCGTCAAGCTGAGCTGCAAGCCTTTGAGCGCGAGGCGCTGAGCGCGGGACCGGTCAAGGGGCATCCCAAGAGCTACGAACGTAAGAAGCTCTGGCAGGACACCGGGTATGTGTTCACGGGCATTTCTGGGGTGCGCCTTCTGCCCGACGGAATCAAGAAGTACCTGAAGCAGTTCTGCAAAGAGGCAGGGATAAGGGAAGTCACGGTACACGGCCTGCGCCACACGCACGCCTCGCTAATGCTGCGCCGGGGTGTGCCGCTGGAGGTGGTCAGCGAGAAGCTGGGGCACTCGCGGGCCAGCTTCACGGCGGACGTGTACCGGACGGTCTACCAGAGCGAGCATGAAGAGTGGGCGGTGAACCTGAGCGAGCTGACCACAGCGCGGCCCAGAGTGGTGAATTAGGGCCGGTTGGTCACGGGTTGGTCACGCACCCGGTTGGTCACGAAAAGCCAAAAACAAAACCCCGCTCTCGGCGGGGTTTTTTCTGGTGCACTCGACTGGATTCGAACCAGTGGCCTGCCCCTTAGGAGGGGGCCGCTCTATCCAACTGAGCTACGAGTGCGGGCGCGTAGCGGCAGGAGTATAGCAGGCATTCCCTGCCGCAGGCACGCCCCGGCCAGCTTTACTGACTGATGATCGGCGTCGGCACGTGCAGCTCGTAGCGCCCCAGGCCCTGGGTTTGCAGGCTGCGGCGGTAGGTGCTGCTCTTCTGGGGCAGGTACACGTAGTGTTCGGCGCGGCTCCAGCCTGCGGCAAGCTGCCAGTGCTGCACCATGTTCGGCTCGGCGGTCCTGAAATCCACCGTCACGGCCTTTTCGGCGTAGGCGACGCGGTCGTGGGTCATCAGGTCGAGGTCCTCGCCCGCGTCGCGCTGGCCGTTGCTGTTGCGGTCCTGCCACATCACCCAGTGCAGGAACAGCACCGGGGTGGCGGGGGCACTCACGGTCACGTCGGCGGCCCCGGCCGGAATCCAGCCCTCCACCGGGGTTGCCAGGCTGGCCCGGTTCTGCCAGGCGGCCGGGTCCACCTCGGTACGGGTCGTGCCCGCAGACGCGGCTTTCTGGTAGACCTTCTCGCCCCCCTCGGTCAGCAGGCTGAGGTAGACGGACGTGCCGCCGGGCGCGGCGGGGTGCCGCACTTCCACGCCGCTGGGCAACTCCGGGCGGCCCCCCGTGGGCGAGGAGGGGCCAGCACCGCAGGCGGACAGGGCCAGGCCCAGCAGGGGGAGCAGGAACAGGGGCTTCATTTGTGACCTCCGGCGCGGGGCAGGCTCTGGCTGGTGAAGGCGTTCGTCGGCTCGTGCAGGCGGATATTCAGCCCCTCGTCGGCCTGCGGCACGCTGTTCATGCTCAGCAGGTAACGGTCCGGGGTGGCCGTGGGTTGCAGCACCTGATGATGGACCAGCGACCACCCCTTCGTCCGGGTGCCGGTTTCCGTGCTGCGGCCGTCGGGGCTGACGAAGCGGTAGGTGAAGGCCTCGGTGGCGTAGCTGTAGAGGTCATGCGTCTCGTACAGCACCTCGCCCGACTCCGGCGTACCGTTGCGGTTGGCGTCGCGGAACATCAGGAAGTAGATGTTGCAGGTCCTGACGGTGTCCGGCGTCACCGTTACTTCCTGCATCCCGGCCGTCTCGCCGCCCAGGAACGGCGTGGTGCATTTGGCGTTGTCCGCCCACGTTTTGAGCGTGTAGCCATCCAGATACAGGGAGGCCGCCGTGTTGGACGGGCCGTAGAGGGAGGTGGACGTCACCACTTTGGGGTCGTACCCGTTCGTCTTCTCATTGCGCTCGAAGGCGAGGGCGGCCAGCCTCACATCCGTGGTGTCCGTCAGTGCCGGGAAGGTGAAGGAGAGCGAAGCAGAGGGACCGGGGGGGGTGTACTGCCGGGGGCAGGCGGTCAGCAACGACAGGCCGAGCGCACTGATCCCCAGGAGCCGCAGGGCATGGGAAACGGGGGGTTTCATCACCCCCCGACTCTACAACGTAATCAAAACACGTTTTGCCGCATTTGCCGGGCGGCCCTGGCTCAGCGGTTCATGATGTGAATCGCCTGCTTGTGGCTGGCTTCCGCCGCCTCCAGCACGCTCTCGCCCAGGGTGGGGTGCGCGTGGATGGTCAGGGCGATGTCGGTAGCGGTGGCGGCCATCTCCAGCGCCAGGCTGGCCTCGCCCAGCATGTCCGAGGCGTGCGGCCCGACGATGTGGACGCCCAGCACCAGGTCGGTGTCCTTTTCGACCACCATCTTCACGAAGCCGTCGGTCTGCTGGAGGGTCATCGCGCGGCCCGAGGCGCTGAAGGGGAAGTTGCCGGTCTTGACCTCGTAGCCCTTCTCCTTCGCCTCGGCCTCGGTCAGGCCCACCCAGGCGAGTTCGGGGCTGGTGTACACCACGCCGGGAATGGCGACGGCATCCTGCGCGGCGGGCTTCCCGGCAATGACTTCCGCGGCGACCAGGCCTTCTTTCATCGCCTTGTGGGCCAGCATGGGGTTCCCGGCCACGTCCCCGATGGAGTAGATGTGGGGCACGTTGGTGCGCTGCTGCGTGTCGGCGGGGATGAAGCCACGGTCGGTGACGGTCACGCCCGCCGCCTGCGCGTTCAGGCCGTCAGTGCGGGGGCGGCGGCCCACCGCGACCAGCACGCGATCGAAGACCTCGGTGCGCTTCTCGCCGGTCCCCACGCTCTCCAGCTCGACGTGGATGCCGTCCTGCTTCTTCTCAGCGCGGTTGGCCTTGGTCTGCGTCTCGATCTCGATGCCCTGCTTCTTCATCGCCTTGCTGAATTCCTTCACGGCGTCGGCGTCGGCACCGGGGATGATGGTGGGCAGGAACTCGATGACTTTGACCTTGCTGCCGAGGTTGGTGTAGACATGCGCAAACTCGAAACCGATCACGCCGCCGCCCACGCACAGCATCCGCGCGGGGATAGGGTCGGGAACGACCAGCGCGCCGGTGGAGTCCACGATTCTCTCCTGATCCACCTCCAGCCCCGGCAGGCGGGCGGGTTCCGACCCGGTGGCGATGATGATGTTCGCCGCCGTGTAGGTCTTGTCACCCACCTTCACGGTGTGGGGGTCCACGAAGCTGGCCTGGCCGACCAGGTGCGTGACCTTGTTGGCCTTGAACAGCGCCCCCACGCCGCCCGTCAGTTTCTTGACGATGCCTTCCTTCCAGCCGTTGAGCTTCGCCACGTTCAGCTTCTGCTCGCCGAAGGTCAGGCCGAAGTCGCTGGCGTGGTGCGCGGCGGCCATCATCTCGCCCGCGTGCAGCAGCGCCTTGGTGGGAATGCAGCCCACGTTCAGGCACACGCCGCCCAGTGCTTCCCGTTCGGCGCAGGCCACCTTGAGGCCCAGTTGCGCCCCCCGGATCGCCGCGTGGTACCCGCCCGGCCCGGCCCCGATGACAAGGAGGTCAAAGTCCATCTGTTTCGTCATGCGGGCAGTCTAACGCCCGTTCGGGAGGGGCCAGCCACACGCGCGGCATAGCTGGACGGAGGACATTCACCTGTCCGGGTGGTGAATGCGGGCGGGGTGTTCAGACCTCCAGAAACTCCGTCACCACCCGGTTGAGCAGCCACCAGCCCTGCGGCGTGGCGCGCAGAAGCTCGCCCTCCAGCGTCAGCAGGCCCCGGCCTACGTTGGCGGCGATGGCGGCCGCATACCGCTCGCTCACGTTCAGCCCGCTGCGCCGCGTCAGGTCGCCCAGGTCCACGCCCTCCCGCAGGCGCAGGCCCATGAACAGGGCATCGGTGACGTATTCCTCGGCGTCCACGGGCTGCACCTCGCCGCGCCCGCCGGCGAGCCAGTCGTGCAGGTGGGGGTTGGTGCGGCGGAGGGTGAGGGGGGGGTTGTGGGCTGTGGGCTGTGGGTGGGGGGTGAGGGGGGCCTTCTGCCTTCCGCCTTCTGCCTTCTGCCATCTGCCTTCCGCCGGATAGTGCCCCGCCGCCCCCGGCCCCAGGCCCAGGTACGTCCGGTTGTGCCAGTAGGCGAGGTTGTGGCGCGACTCCTGGCCGGGGCGCGCGTAGTTGCTGACCTCGTAGCGGGTGAAACCGTGCGCGGTGAGGAGGGCTTCTGTCTGCTCGAAGCCTGCGCGCTCATCGTCCTCCCCCACGGTCACGCCGCGGCGGGCGAACTCGGTGCCAGGCTCAATGGTGAGGGTGTAGGCGCTGACATGCCCCACGCCCAGGTCCACCAGACCGCGAATGTCACTCTCCAGCGGTTGCCCCGGTACGGCGGTGATCAGGTCGCCACTTACCCGGAAGCCCTGCCGGGCGAGCGTGGTCACGGCCTCGCGGGCCTGCCGCGCGTCGTGCTGGCGGCCCAGGAACTTCAGGGTGGCGTCGTCGAGACTCTGCACGCCGACCGAGGCGCGGCCGAAGCCCAGGTCACGCCACAGCGCCGCCCGCCCCGCGCTGACGGTGCCGGGGTTGATTTCCAGCGTGTTTTCCAGGCGGCCCCAGCCCAGATGGCGGCGAATGCTCTGGGCCAGTGCCGTGATTTCCGCGTCGCGCAGGAAGCTGGGCGTTCCCCCGCCGATATACACCGTGTCGAGGTCCACCGCGTACCGGTCCGCAAGGCGGGCGGCCTCCTCCTCCACCCCGGCCAGGTACTTCTCGACCAGCCCGGCCCGGCGCGTCAGCACGTGGAAGTCGCAGTAGGGGCAGATGGTCGGGCAGAACGGCACGTGAACGTAGAGGTGGCGGACGGGGGACTGGGGGGCGGGCACGGGAGCAGGGTACGCGGTGCGCGGGAGGCGGTACGCGGTGAAGGTCGCGTTTGCCTCTCCTATCGGCCGTGCGGCGTCGCGTCCATCCAGGCTTCCAGGGTCGCCCGCACCCCCTGCGGGGCCGAGACGACCACGGGCATCCCCAGGGACGCTGCGGCACTCGCGGCCGCGTTCTCGCCCGGCTCGCCCTCCGTCCCCAGCGCCCCCTGCCAGGCCGGGAACTCGCCGCCCTCGCGGTACTCCGTGCCGCCCGCGTCCTCGATCAGACGTTCGGGCACGGTCACGGCGGGGCCGGAGGGCAGCGCACGCGGCGCGACCACCAGCACGCCGCGCGGTTCCAGTTCGTGCAGCGCGGCCAGCAGCGGCGTCAGGCCGTCGTGGACGAGCAGGTCCACCCGGCCCTTGCCGTCCAGGGTGGCGAGCTGTGGAGGCACCTCCGCCGCGAGTTCGGGCGGAACAGCGACCAGCCAGCGGTGTCCCCCCGCCCGGCCCTCGAAGCCCGCGTGGGCCGACCCGTAGACATCCGTCCAGGTGCGTACATGATTCATGGAGGCCAGGATACGGGGCCGTCGGGCGGCGCTGGCCCCATCTCCCCCACCGGACCAAAGGCAATAAAAAAGCCGCCTCTCGGGCGGTGATAAGAAAAGGATAGCGTGGGATGCAGGGGAAGTCAACTTATGCACGCCGAAGGTGGCCCCTGCCGACCGTGGCGAAGGCGGAAGCTGTCCTTCGCCACATGGTGCTCCATCCCACGGGGCCGCCTCAGACGACCTCAGGGATGCGGCACTGGGTCCACCCCCGCGCCCACCGGGGCGTCGGGCACCTCCGGCAACGTGTAGGAGTGGGCGAGCTGGGGCATCTCCAGGGACTCGTGCCCGCGATTCACGATGCGGCCGCCGCTGTAGCGCGCCACGCTGGTGAGGGTCAGCTCCCAGTTGCGGCGCTGCGCGGCATGAACGCCGAAGATGTACGCCAGCCGGTCGAAGTGCGAGTTGGTCCGCAGCAGCGACTCGATTTGCAACACCATCTGGCCCGGTGCCTCGCCGGGGTAGACGCGGAAATCGGAGGTGCCCGCGTCGGGGTGCAGGCGCAGGGTGCGGACGCGGAAGCCCAGGGGGTCCACATGCTCGACGACCACCCGGCCGCGGCGCACCAGCAACATGCGAATCCACAGGCGGTCGCCCCGGTTCACGGGCGGCACGGGGTGATCCAGGCCGCGGAACCAGGCCAGCCACTTCGGCACGTGGTCGGGCAGGTGGTTGCGCCAGTGCTCGGCCACCTCCTGGGGCGTGTGGGTCGCGCCCTCCACCTCGACCCAGTAGCGGCGGCGGGTGATGGGTCCCACGCCGTCCTCGGGGCCGGAGGGACGCAGCGGGTCGGCGGGACCCTTGAGGGCGTAGGCGGCCAGGGCCAGGGCGGGAAGGGCAAGCAGGCGGGGCAGTCGGGACATGGGGCAAAAACCTCCGGGCGGGGGCGGGAAGGACGGCAGCCGGACAACGGGCGCAAGATACCCGCCGCGCCACGGCAAGCGGCACCCCGCGCATTTATGCAGCCGAAAGGAAACCGGGCCGCTACGCTGACGGCATGAACACCGACCCCCTCCCCCGCCTGGCCCGCGCGGAGGCCGCCGCGCATGCCCGCTTCGGCCTTCGGGGCGAAATCGCCCGCTTCGGGCCGCTCGTGGCCATGTTTGCCGGGCCGAAGCTGCCGGTAGACACCGCCTGGCATGACGGGAGCGGGACACCCAGCGAGGCGGACCTGGAAGCCTTCGAGACGTTCAGCGCCCGGCACGGGCAGCCCGCGACCCTGCACGTCCTGTCGCACGCCACACCCCCGCTCCTGCCGCTGTTACGGGCCAGGGGATACGCGCTGGGCTACGTCCTGCACGCCTACACGCACGACCTGACCCGCCTGCCGCCACCTGCGACCCTGGACATCCGCGAGGAGGCGGACGCGGACGCCTGGGCGGCCCTGTCGGCTCGGGGCTTCGGGCCGGGCACCGAACGGATAATGCAGCTCGTCGCGCACGCGCCCGGCACCCACCGCCTCGTCGCGTGGGTGGCTGGGCAGCCCGCCGCCACCGCGGCCCTGAGCTTTCAGGACGGCATCGCGGCCCTCTTCGGCACCGCCACCCTGCCGGAGTTCCGCGGCCAGGGCGCGCAGACGGCGTTGCTGGCCGCGCGGCTGCATCAGGCGGCGGAGGCCGGGGCAGACCTCGCCAGCGTCTTCGTGACGCCGGGCAGCGGCAGCGAACGCAACGTGCGGCGGGCGGGGTTCGGGCTGGCGGGGATGCGGCTGACGTTCACGCGGGGGGCGTGAGGGGGGCAGGTGGGTCCTCAGCCGGGCGGCGTACCCGGCCCGTTGTTCCGCAGGCATCCTCGCGCCGTGGGTCAGATACAGCTCGTCGCCCGGCCAGCGCGGAAAAACGTGCAGATGGTAGTGCCAGACGTCCTGATTCCCCGCCGGTTCGTTGTGCTGCCGGGTGCTGACGCCCGCGCAGCCATACGCGGCCTTCATGGCGAGGGTGACCTGACGCGAAAGGGCGTGAATCCGTGCCCCCAGGTCATCGGGGAGGGTATAGAGGTTCTCGAAGTGCGCGACGGGAACAATCAGGACGTGGCCGGGGGTGCCGGGCCACTGCCCCGCCGCGATGAACGCCATCACCCCTTCGTCGCAGTACACGATGCCGCTCTGGCGGCTCCAGACGTGTTCGTTCACGACCCCAGCCGCCAGCAGACAGAAGGGGCAGACATATTCCGGTGGGGCGTGCGTCACGGGAAGCGCGGTCCTGTCCGGCCCCGCAGCAGCGCCAGCGCCTGCCGGTCCACCGGGCCGAGGTGTTCCGGCAGGGCGTCCAGGGGGAAGAAGTGCAGCGCCACGCCCTCTTCCCCATCGGCTGCGGGGGGGCCCTCCCAGTCGCGGACCAGGTAGACCGCCGTCACCTGATAGAACTCGTCGCCGTTGGGGAGCTTCTGGTAGGTGCCGGGGCCGCTCACGACGGCGAGCAGTTCGGCCCCGCGTGGTGTGAGACACGCTTCCTCGCGCAGTTCGCGCCGCAGCGTGTCTTCCAGCGCCTCCCCCAGTTCCGCGATGCCGCCCAGGGTGCCCCAGCCGCCCGTGTCGGTGCGCCGTTGGAGCAGCACCTCGCCCGCCGCGTTCAGGACGAGGGCGCAGACACCTGCCCAGTTCACGGGGCGGGGGCCGACCAGCCGCCGCAGGTCGCGGACGTAATCCGGGGCGCTCATGTCAGGACCTCGCGGGCCTTTTCGCCCAGCCGCGTGAGGGGCGGGAGGTCGTCCAGCGCGAAGAAGCGCGCCTCCGCGATTTCCACGCCGTCCGGCACCGGGTCGCCGCTCCACCCGGTCACGCGGAAGAGTGCCGTGTAGCTGTAGAACTGGTCGCCGTTCGCCACCTGGGCGAGGCGGTCGGGACTCAGCATGTCCAGCAGCTCGGCATGGTGCAGGGTCAGGCCCGTTTCCTCCAGCAGCTCGCGCCGCAGCGTCTCTTCCAGCGCCTCGCCCAGTTCGCTGATGCCCGTGACCAGGCCCCACCGCTCCGCGTGGGCGCGCCGCAGGAGCAGCACCTCGCCACGTGCGTTCTGAATAAGGCCCGCCGCCCCCACGAAGTTGACCGGGCGGGGGCCGACCAGCGCCCGCAGGTCACGCACGTAATCTTTTGTACTCATGTGAGTACTTTACACATTCTCCTCAAACCCGTTCGCCATTCTGACCGCGTCTCGTACCGCCGCACAGACCGCCTCCTGCACCAGCGCGCCCAGCAGCAGGGGGTCGGCGGGGGGCAGCGTACAGGAGCTGAGCATGAAGGCGCTGTCGCCGTCCCAGAAGGTGTGGCTGGGGGCAATCACGCGGCCCAGCGCGGTCTGGGCGGCGTCGGCCAGGCGGCGGGCCTCTGCTTTGGTGAGGGTGTGTTCGGTGGCGACGGCAATCAGGGTGGTGCTTTCCACCTCGCCCGGCGTGAAAGCCACGGCCCCCGGCCCCACGCCCGGCCCGGCCAGCACCTCTCCTCGCTCGTCCAGCACGTCCCCGATGGGGTTGACCACCGCCAGCGCGCCCACGCGGACGCCGTGCCGCTCCAGGCACACGCTGCCCAGGCCGCCCGGCACCGCGCCGACGCCCAGGTACTTGCCCGCCGTCGCGCCGGTGCCCGCGCCCACCCGTCCACGGGGCACGGGAGCACTGGAGGCCGCCCGCGCCGCCGCCTCTCCCTCCCGCTCGCCGGGCCGCGCCCGTGGGTCGCCCACGCCCAGGTCGTAAATCACCGCCGCCGGAACGATGGGCACGCGCGCCCAGGGAGTCTCGTGGCCCACGCCGCGCTCCTCCAGCACGCGCACGACGCCCGCCGCCGCCGCGAGGCCGAAGGCGCTGCCGCCCGTCAGCAGCAGGGCGTGAACGCGCTCGACCTTCTTCTCGGGGGCGAGCAGCACGCCCTCCCGCGTGCCGGGACTCGGCCCCAGAAAGGACGCCGAGGCCACCGCGCCCGCGTCGGGGCACAGGATCACCGTGCAGCCGGTCAGGCCTACCGGGTCGGTCCAGTGGCCCACGCGAAAGCCGGGAATGGCGGTGAGGGTGGGATGGGGCGGATTCATGCCCGCATTGCAGCACGCCGGGAGTACGGTGGGCGCATGGCAGAGGAACTCCAGTTCCGCGCGGGGGACCGCACCCTTTCCGGTTATCTCGCCCGGCCCGCCGTCCAACGGGAGGCCGCGCCGGGCGTGCTCGTGCTACATGAGATTTTCGGGCTGACGGACGCCATGCGCGCCGTGGCCGACCGCCTGGCCCGCGCGGGGTACGTGGCGTTGGCCGTGGACCTGTTTGCCGGGCAGAACCGGGCCGTCTGCATGAGCCGGATGCTGGCCGGGACCTTCCTGCATCCCCTGGAACATCAGGGCGTGCGCGACACCCGGCGCGCGCTGGAGGTGCTGGGCGGGTTGCCGGGGGTGGACCCGGCGCGGCTGGGGGCCATCGGGTTCTGTCTGGGCGGCTCGCTCGCCGTGGCGATGGCCTGCACCGATAACCGCGTCCGGGCCATCGCCCCCTACTACGGCTTCAACCCCCGGCCCCTGGAGGCCGTGCGCCGCAGTTGCCCGGTGGTGGGCAGCTACCCGCAAAAGGACGCGACCGCGCGGGCGGGCCGGGCGCTGGAGGCCGAACTGGACGCGGCGGGCATCCCCCACGACGTCAAGATCTACCCCGGCACCCGCCACTCCTTCGCCACCCCCGGCCCCACCTTCGACCCGGTCGCCAGTGAGGACGCCTGGAACCGGGTGATGGCCTTTTTCGACGAGCATGTCGTGGGGGAGCCGTCAGCGGTCAGCCGTTAGCCCTCAGCAGCCACCAGACGGCAAATGCCCCCGGCCAAAGCTCCGGGGGTTCTCCTGAAGGCTGACGGCTGAAAGCTGACCGCTTCCTACGGTGTCTTCAGCGCGTACCCGATGCCCCGCACCGTCCGGATGATGCCGTAGCCGTCGAGGTCGCGCAGCTTGGCGCGCATGTTCGCCATATGCACGTCCACCACGTTGGAGTTGCTGGGCAGTTCGCCGTTCCAGACCTCGCGCTCGATTTCCTGGCGCGAGTACACCCGGCCGGGCTGCCGCGCCAGGAAGGTCAGCAGGTCGAACTCCTTGGGCGAGAGGCGGACCTCGTGGCCGTTGTAGTGGCACAGCCGCTTCTGGGGGTGAATTTCCAGTGCGCCAATAGAAATGACCTCGCCGTGCTGCTGGTGCCGGAGCTGCACCTTGACGCGCGCGACGAGTTCTTCGGGGTGAAAGGGCTTGGTCATGTAGTCGTCCGCGCCCGCTTCGAGCAGGTTGACCTTGCGGTCCACGGCGTCCATCGCGGTCAGGATGATGATGGGCACGCTGCTGGTCTTGCGCAGGCGGCGGGCGATTTCTGCCCCGTCGAAATCGGGCAGGCCCAGGTCGAGTATCACGAGGTCGGGACTGTTCTCGCGCGCGCTGGTGAGGCCCGTGACTCCGTCCGGCGCGGTCAGGACCCGGTAGCCGGCCTGTTCCAGTTCGTACTGGACGACGCGGGTGATGTCCGGGTTGTCTTCGATCAGGAGGATACGTTGGTCCATGAAAGTCTGCCTCTGTCTCTCGCGCCTCTCTGGCTGGGCGTGCGCCTGTTTCCGGTCATCGTAGGGGCCGGAGTGAGCGGGGCGGGTGACCAGAGCGGTTTATGGTCCCTTAACGCGGGGTCAGCCCCCCTGGGGCGGGTCCTGCTCAGGAACGTGGATGGAGTCCACCTGCACGCCGTACCGCAGCAGCAGGGTCTTGAGGCGTTGCATGGCCTGCACCGCGCGGGTCCGGTCCTCTGGCCGGAACACCAGGGTCAGGCGGGCGGGGTGAGCGGGCCGCGGCTCCTGCGCCTGCACCTGGAGGGGCCGGGCAAAGGCGGCGTCCCCCAGCACGTCGCGCAGGATGCGTGCGAAGGTCAGCTCGTCCACCCCGTCGAGCGTGAAGGCGATGCCCTGTGGCGCGGCGTCCGGTGGTGCGGGAGACATGCGTGCAGGGTAGCCGAGGCGCGGCGGCGTTCCGGTGAGGCTCGCCCTTGCCAGACCCTGATGGAAGGGCACAGAGAACCCGGCGGGTGGCCCCACTCTCCCGCGCCGCGCCCCTACAATGCCGCCATGACCACGCCGGACGAGCCGAACCTGGAGCGCCTGAACGGAGCGGACCTGTACTTCGAGGTCAGCGGCCCGGAGGACACGCCCGCCAGCGAGCCGCCCCTCGTGTTCCTGCACGGCGGCCCCGGCTACAACAGCTACTCGTTTCAGGAACTGTTCGGGGAGCGCCTCGCGGGGCGGCGGGTGGTGTACCTCGACCAGCGAGGTTCGGGCCGCAGCGGGCCGCTCGCGGACACCGAGCAGGGCGCGGACATGCTGGACCTCGACACCCTGGTGGCCGACCTGGAGGCCCTGCGCGACCACCTGGGGGCCGAGCGAATCGTGCCGCTGGGCCACGGCTTCGGCGCGCTGGTGGCGCTGGAGTACGCGCGGCGGCACCCGGAGCGCACCGCCCGCGTCGTCGTGGTGAATCCCTGGGTGCATTTCCCCGAACTCGCCCTGACGCTGCTGCGCGAGGCCTCCGCCCTGCGCGGCGTGCCGCTCGACGACCCGGCACAGGCGGTGCGCGCCCGCACGCCGGAAGGCGAGCACCCGGCGGTCGGCGAGGCCCGCATCGAGGCCGCCTTCGGCCTGCTCAACGCGCGCGACCTGCTCAACACCCTCCAGTTCCGCGACCGCGCCAGCCGGATGCGCCTGGAGTTCGCGGACGCGGAAGGCCAGCTCGCGGGCGGCGGCGAGGTGCAGGAGGCGCTGGTCAACCAGGGCCTGTGGGAGTTCGAGTACCCGCCCTTCCTCCAGGAACTGCGCCGCCCCCTCTTCGTGATCGCGGGCGTCCACGACCGCACCAGCTACCCCGAACAGGTCGAGTGGCTCGCGGACCTGGGCGGGGCCGACGTGACCGTGCTGGACGCGGGCCACTACCCCTGGCTTGACGACGAGGACGCCTTCGCGGAGGCGCTGGAGGAGGCGCTGACGCGGTAGGGAGGGGTGAGGGGTTAGGGATTAGGCGTCAGGGGCGCATTCAGCCTCTTGTGAGAGACGTCCGCGAGAACAGCGTGCAGGGCGCAAAAAGCCCCTCTCCCCGTGCGGGAGAGGGGTTGGGGAGAGGGGTGGCAAGCGCAGCTTGCCCTCATGCCAGGCAGGGAAAACGGGAAGGGAAACAGTTCTGCGTGCCCTGCCCGCCCTGTCATGCGTCCCAGGCGTCGCAAGGGCGCGGCGGGTTGCCTCCTCACCCCGTCCCGCAACCACCCTCGGCCCAGCTCGCCGCTCTCTCACAGATGGGCCGCTATACTTGCCACACCGTATGAAAGGCGTCATTCTCGCTGCCGGTCGGGGCAGCCGTCTTCTTCCTGTGAGTGCCGGTCGGCCCAAGCATGCCGTGCCCATTGCCGGGGTGCCCATCATCGCGCGGGCGGTGCGGGCGCTGCGGGCGGCGGGGGTGGAGGAGGTCGCGGTGGTGACCAGTGCCAGCAGCGAGGCGGCCCTGCGCGCGGCCACCCGGAACGAGGGGCCGCTGACCTTTGTGCGCCAGGAGGAACCGCTCGGCACCGGGCACGCGGTCCTGGCGGCGCGCGCCTTTCTGGAAGGCGGCCCGGCGCTGCTGTACCTGGGCGACAATCTCTTCGCGGATGCCCTGACGCCGCTGGCGGAGGCGCTGGACGGGGCCGACGCCGCCCTGGGCGTGAAGCGGGTGCCCGACCCCAGCGCCTACGGGGTGGCGGTCGTGCAGAACGATCTGCTGACCCGGCTGGACGAGAAGCCGCGCCGCCCGGAAAGCGACCTGGCGGCCTGCGGCGTCTTTGCCTTTCATCCGCACGTGCTGGACGAGGTGGCCTGCCTGACGCCCAGCGTGCGCGGCGAGATCGAGTTCCCGCAGGCGCTGCTGCGGGTGATTGCCGCGGGGGGCCGGGTGCGCGCGGTGCCGCTGCCCGGCTTCTGGAGCGACGCGGGCACCCCCGCCGACCTGCTGACCGCCAGCGCGCACTTTCTGGCCGGGCTGACCCCCCGCATCGACGGCGAGGTGAGCGGCAGCACCCTGGACGGCCCGGTGGTGGTCGAGGCGGGCGCGACCGTGCAGGACTGCACCCTGATCGGCCCGGTGCTGATCGGGGCCGGGGCCAGCGTGCGCGGCAGCACCCTCGGCCCAAATGTCAGCATCGGCCCGCGCGCGAGGGTCGAGGGCGCGACCCTGGCCGACACCCTGATCGACGAGGAAGCGGCCGTCCAGTCGCCCTCCCGCCCGCTCGTCCGGACCGTGATCGGGCGGCGGGCCGCCGTCGCCGCCCCCAGCGACACCGGCCTGCAAATCGTGGTGGGCGACCACAGCGTGGTGCGGGTCTAGACGTAAAAAGACCCCCTCTCCCCTTGCTTCGCAAGGCCCTCTCTGCTCCGCAGCTCTACGAGTCCCGCAAGGGGAGAGGGTCAAAAAATGACGTCATCTTTACGACAAATGCTCTAGACCGGGCCGCAACAAGGGCGGCGCACCCCGGCTCCACATCACCCCGCCCCGTGCCTGCCGTACCCTGGAGCATGACCCAGGACGAGAAACGCACCGGACAGACGCCGCACGACGAGACGCGGGGCGAGGTCGTCATCAGCGGTCTGGACACCGGTCCCGGCCCGGCAGAGCGCGAGAACACCTCCCCCACCGATGAACTCGCCCGCCTGACGCCCACCCGGCCCCACCCGGAACCCACCGACGAGGACGGCTGAGCCGGACTGCGGTGGACCCGTGAGCGAAACAGTCTCACCTGGCCCGCTGGAGAAGAATCAGCACGGCGACCGGGAGGCGCGCAAGTCGCCACGTCGTCCCCTCACCCCTTGCGGGGCAAGGCCCTCTCTGCGCCGCAGCTCTACGAGTCCCACCGGGGGCGAGGGTCAAAAAACGAAGCTATCTTCACTGCTTTATTCCGCATTCCGCCGGGCGAACCTGACCCACCTCCCCGTCCCGGCGCTGCCGGTTCACCCGCAGGGCAAGCGGCCAGGTCAGCGCCAGCAGGGCCAGCGCCGCGCCCAGGCCCAGCATCAGCGCAGGCGTGCCCAGGGGCCGGGCGGCGAGGGCCGCGCCCAGCGTGAGGCCAAAGGCATTCACGCCCATCAGCGCCCCGACCACCCGCCCCCGCATCTCCGTGGGCACCAGCTGCTGCGAGCGGGTGGTGGCGGCGACCTCCAGCAGCCCCAGCCCCAGGCCGAAGACGGCGGCGGCCCCCCACCACACCGCCACGGGCGTGAACACGAAGCCCAGCGTGCCCAGTACCAGCACCCAGCGGCCCGCGCCGATCAGGGCGTCGAGGCTCCGGCGGGCGGCGAGCGGCGTGACCAGCACGATCCCCACCAGCACGCCGCCTGAAATCAGCATCTCGAACACGGCGTAGTCGGGCGCGCCCTGCCCAGAGGTGGTCATATGCAGGGGGGCGCGGACGTTCATCACGTTCATGGCGACGTTCAGCGCGAAGCTCATGCCCAGCAGGGCCAGCAGCAGCGGCGAGCGGCGAATCACGGTCAGGCCCGCGCGCAGGTCGGTGAGGGGTCGCACCCGTCCACCCGCTGCGGCCCCCGGCAGGGTCGGCAGCGCCAGTGCGGCAAGCGCCAGCCCCAGGATCAGCGGGGCGCTCGCCAGCAGCGTGCCGCCCGCGCCCAGCAGGTGAATCAGCCCACCGCCCAGGCCGTAGCCCACCAGCGGCGCACCCATCAGCGCCCCGCTGTTCAGGCTGTTGGCGCGGGCCAGTCCCTCCGGCGCAACGAGCCGCGGCACCAGCGCGCCACCCGTGGCATAGGCCAGTGTGGACAGCAGTCCATTCAGAAACGCCAGGGCCAGCAGCGCCGCGAGCGGCAGCGTCCCGTGAGCCGCCAGCACGCCCACCGCCGCGACCGCCAGCGCCCGCACCCCGGCGCTGAAGCCCAGCAGGCCACGCGGCGCGAGCCGGTCGGCCAGCGCGCCCAGCAGCGGGGCCAGGAAGCGCGGCAGGCTCCCCGCCAGCACCACCGCGCCGACGGCCCCCGCTCCCCCTGTCCCTGCCGGATGCGCGGCCAGAGCCAGGAAGGGCAGGGCGACATAGACGGCAGCGTCCCCCAGCGCGGTGAGGGTCACGCCCGCCCAGTACGTCCAGAAGGCGCGGGGTAGGCGGGCGGCGGCAGGAGTCCGGGTCATGCCCCAGCGTCCGGCGTACCCTGACGAAAATGCCGCACACCATTTTGGGTTCGTTCGAGGGGGAGTGGTTCGAGGTGACCACGCCCGAACAGGCGAGGCTGCTCAGCGACCCGGCGGCGCTGCGGCACCTCGAACCCTTCATGGGGCGGACGCTGGGGGCGGCGGGGGCAGCGCGTGAGGCGGGCGTCAGCGTGGAGCGGATGCTCTACCGCGTGCGGCAATTTCTGGCGGCAGGCCTGCTGGAACGGGCCGGCGAACGGCGGCGGGCGGGGCGGCCCGTGGCGCTCTACCGCGCCCCCGGCGGGTTCCGGGTGCCCTTTCACCTGACACCCTTCACCGACCTCGAAGCGCAGATCGCCCGGCATGGTCGGGCCTTTGACCGCCTGCGTGCGCGCGCCCAGGCCAGGCGGCTGGTCCAGCTCGATCTGAATGCCCGGCTGCTGTACCGTGACCCCGGAGGAGAGATTCATTCGGAAGTCTTCCTGCCCGATGCCCGGACCTATGCTGCCCTCCGCCAGCACCACATCGGCGGGGACTACATGGGCGTCCTGTGGCTGGACGACGCGACCGCCCGCCAGGTTCAGGAAACGCTGGACGCCCTCCGCGACCTGCTCGCCGCCCAGGGTCACCAGCGCGAGGGCCGGCAGCCCTACCTGCTCCAGACGGCCCTGGCCCCGCTTGACCCGCAGGACCCCGACGCCCTCGCGGGTCCGCCCGGCTGACCCCCGCCGCCGCCTTCCCCGGCGCGGCATGGCATCTCCCGCCGCGTCCGTGTAGCCTGGACGTGTGCTGTCCCTTCAGAAAGCCGCCACTATCCTCGGAGCCTTCAGTGCCGAGCAGCCCGAGTGGGGGGTGCGGGCGCTGGCCGCTCACCTGAACGTGCCCCGCGCCACCGCGCACGCCTACCTCGCGGGCCTGACCGAGGCTGGCTTCCTGCGGCGCACCCCGGCCGGCAAGTACCGCCTCTCCTGGCACATTGCCGAGATGGGAGCGCAACTCACCTCGGCCCTGCCCTGGTTTCAGGAGGCCCGCGCGCTGCTGACCCGCCTCGCGCTGGAGGTCAAGGCGGTCGCGTTTCTGTGCATCCTGGAAGGCGAGGAGGTCGTCTGCGCCATCCGCGAGCGCCACCCCGACGCCGACATCGACCTGCCGCTCGACATCTACCTGCCCGCCACCGCGACCGCGAGCGGCAAGATTCTCTACGCGCACACCGACCTTCAGCCGCGCGATTTTGCCGTCTGCACCCAGAGCAGCATCACCACGCCCGACGAGTGGCGCACCGAGCTGGCCCGCGTGCGGCGGCGGGGGTACGCCTATTCCATCGAGGAATGGATTCCGGGCCAGTGTACGCTGGGGGTGCCCTACCGCCATGCCGGGCAGGTGGTGGCCGCCATCGGCGTGCAGATGAGCGCGCGCCGCTACCTGCGCGAGGAACGCAGCATCCGCGAACGTGTGCTGAAGCTCGTCCACGAGGCGGAAGACCGGAGCTGAGCGCGCCGCCGGGCTGCCAGTCTTGCTCCGGCCAACGCCTCACTGTGGCGGCGGCCGGAGCAAGACCTGGAGGAAGAGGAACAGAGTGGATTTCAACCAGCTCCATGCACAGAACCCGCCCCACCGCTCAGGACCTACCCTCCAGCGGCACGCCATGCGGCTGAAGCCCGCCCCTGTGCTTTCCGTGCCACGCAGAGCTGCACCTGAGTCAGCTCCTCCTGGGGGAGCTTGCACCCAGAGACAGGCCAGACGTGGCGACTGACGCCCCAGCCATGCCAGAAGCTTCACTCGCCGCCAAGCCCTTTCTGAAATGGGCGGGGGGCAAGACGCAGCTTATTCCAGAGCTGGCGAGATTCCTTCCCGAGCGGCCGGATGGCACTTACTTCGAGCCGTTCATGGGGAGTGCGGCCCTCTTCTTTTATCTCAGGCGCGAGCGTGGCTGGAGGAAGGCTGCCCTCTCCGACACGAACGCCGAGCTGGTGTCCACCTTCCTGGCCGTCCGTGACTCACCGCAGGCTCTGCTGGAAGCTCTGCTAGAACACCATCACATGCACAACGTCGTTTACCGGGACAGCGAGGACAAACGCAGAGAGTATTTTGAAGCTGTCAGAAGTCTCGACCGCCGACCCGACTGGATGCCGGAAGTTCCCGCAGACGCTCAGGCCAGGGTTCTCAAGGCGGCCCGCTTCATTTATCTCAACCGCACCTGTTTCAATGGCCTGTGGAGGGTCAACCGCAAGGGCCAATTCAATGTCCCTGTCGGAAGATATTCCAATCCCGCCATCCACAATCCCAGCCTGATACTGGAGGCTTCCGCGGCGTTGCAGGGCGTCGATATGACCTGCACTCCATATCCCCACGTTCTGGGAACGAGTGCTGCCGGAGACACTATTTATTTCGACCCTCCCTATGTTCCCCTCTCGGTCACCTCGTCTTTTGCGGCCTATTCGAGGGATGAGTTCGGAACGGCAGAACATAAGAAGCTGGCCGTTCTCTCTACGCTGCTCGCTCTGGGGGGCAGGCGCGTCCTCCTTTCCAACTCGGATACGCCGTTCACCCGCAGTCCCCTGGACTTCTCCAGCGACCGGGAAATCGAGGACCTCCTTCAGGAATTAGAGGCAGAGGGCACCTCGCCGCAGTCGCTCAGGGAAGCATACCGGGACTTCTGGAATGTGGAGACAGTCCGGGCAAACCGGAGGATAAACTCCGTGGCCGAGAGCAGGGGGGATATCACGGAGATTGTGGTCCACAATAAAGCCGACCAAGAACTATAGTTTCCTACGCGCTTTGATTTATCCCACGTCGCCAAGTCCAAAAGGGCCTGTTCTTACCTGGCATCACACTCCCCCACGGCGTGCCTTCGGCGGCAAGACGCATGACTTTCAGTACCTAACCCTTACTACCGCAGACAACCCTGCACCCCAAAAGTGAAAAGACCCCGCCTGAGACGGAGTCTTTTCGTTTGGTGGCCAGGGCCGGACTTGAACCGGCGACCCAACGATTTTCAGTCGTTTGCTCTACCAGCTGAGCTACCTAGCCGTGTCCCCTAGGGGGACTTTGGCGGTCCGGACGGGATTTGAACCCGCGACCTTCTGCGTGACAGGCAGATATGCTAACCGCTACACTACCGGACCATCTGGTAAATACTGCGCTGCTCGAAAAGCAGCGGGGTTAAGGATAGCCGCGCCTCCCCGCCTTGTCAACCTGCCCACAGTTCCATCCTGTACTTCCAGCCCTCCACCAGCACGGCCCGGCCTCAGAACGGGACAGCCCTCACGCTGCGCAGGGGCTGGGGCTGACCCGCATCGAGCAGCAGTTCCAGATACTCGCGTTCGTGCAGGGCATCGATCATGGCAAAGCCCGCCGACTCGTCCAGCAAGATGCTGCCGGTCATCTGGGTGTGGCCGTAGATGCCGAAGCTCAGCCCGGCCATCTGTACGTATTCCGGGGTATCACGAAACCAGCGTTTGGTGCTGGCGTCGGCATAGAAGAGGTCGTCGTAGTAGGTATGCGCGGGCAGCGGGGAAACGTGGGCGAACTGCACGCTCCCGACCCGCAGCTCACGCGGAAAGCCCTGCATCCAGGCGCGCAGGTGCTCGGGCAGATGCACGCCGCCCCGTGCCGGGTCGAACTCCAGGTGAGACAGGCCGCCACTGGTCCCCAGCACGAAGCGGGGGTTGAGCACCGCGTCGTCGTGGTTGCCCAGCAGGATATGCACCGCGTGCGGCGCGGCGGCCTGGTAGGCACGCAGCTTTTCGAGCTGGCGCACCTGCTCGCGGGCGGCGAGAAACAAGTGGTCCGGGTCACGCGAGTTGAAGCGGGTCACCCCGGTCAGCCGCTCGTACTCGCCGGCATTCTTAGGGTGTACCAGGTCCCCGATCAGCACCACCTGATACAGGCCCGCCTGAACGGGCGGCGTCGGCTGGCAGGCGGCGTCCGCGCAACTGGCCGCGCGCAGGGCTGCCCACAGGCTCTCCCAGTCGGCATGCACGTCTCCCACGGCAATGAATTTCCGCACGCGCTAGCCCCGCAAGATCGCCTGGAGTTCCTTGTAGATGGCGCGGCTTTCCTCCAGCGTCTCGCCGTAGCCGCGCATCATCAGGTGGGCCGCTTCCTTCCCCTTGCCCGCCGCCCGGATCTGGTCCATCAGGTCCTCGATGTGACGGCGGGCCTTTTCCATCTGGGGGTCGCGGGGCGGCTCGGGGAGGTGCGCGGCGGGCCGGGGGGCAGGCGCTGCCGCGCCCTCGGCCTCGGCATCCAGGTCCGCCGTGTTGGGACCCTCGTCGGGGTCGTACTCCACCCACTGCGCCTCGGGGGTCGGCACGCCGAAGAAGCGGGCGGCGTCGGCCAGGGCGCGCAGCTTGGCGTCCTGGAGGGTGTGACCGCTGCTCAGCCCCTCGCGGCCAGCTCCCTCCACGCTGAGGTGGGCGCGCACCACGGGCGGCGTCATGCTCTCGCAGGCCCAGGACAGGGACCAGGCGGGGTCCACCCGCTCCAGATGCAGGGCGAGCTGGTCCGGGTCGGGCACCAGGGTCACGCGGGCCTGGTCCCCCCGCACCTCCGCCACCGCCCAGGCAGTCAGACTGGCACGCAGCGCCTCACGGACACGGTCAAGGTCGGCCATATAGGCAGAGTCTAGCGGGGCAGGCCACGCCAGGACACGCCCCGCCGGACTGAGCCTTTCTTGACCTGACTGGACCCCGCGTCTCAGCCCGGTGGGGCAGGCTGGGGGGACCATGAGTGAACTGACCGATAAGCAGCGAGACCACCTGAAGGACCAGCAGTTCGCCTACATCGATCGGGAGGGCGGGCGACACCTGCCCATCGAGGACGAGACGCACGTGCGGAATGCCGTCGCCCGCTTTTCCCAGACCCACTTCGAGAGCGAGGGGGCCAAGCATCAAGCCGCTCAGAAGATTGTGAAGGCCGCCCACCAGTACGGCATCGAACTGAGCGAGGACGACGAGGTGGTGAAGGCGAGCCAGGGCTGAGGCAAGCAACAACCCCCAGCCTGTTTGCTGGGGGCAGGCCGTGGGCGGGTCGGGACACGGTGGGCACGCACAGGAGGCTTCAGCTCAGGTGAGGAGGTGAAGCCTCTCGACCAGCAGCTTGAGCATGGTCAGGACGGCTGTCCTGAGCACCCCCCATTCCATGAGTCGCTTCGGTTAAACCGGCTTCCGTTTCCAGTAGGCTTCGCGTCTCAAGGAACACCACCTTTCCGGGCATGCGCTGTTGGTCGCGGTGTCTGTCCTTTCCTCTGGCCGAGAGGTGGCCTCCCGTCTCTCCCGCTTGGCATGCAGCCCGAGCGCAGGCCGGGGCGTTCTGACCCCTCTTCGTCACGCCCCTGACATTTGTCACCCCGCCCCCCTGACAGGCGGCACTGGGGCCGGAACGCGCCGGGGCGCAAGCTGGGGGCATGAACGAAGCGGCGATTGAACTGCGGGGGGCGGGCAAGACGTTCGGGCGGGTGCGGGCGCTGGATGACCTGAACCTGTCTCTCCGGGCCGGGGAACTGACGGCGCTGCTGGGGCCGAACGGCGCGGGCAAGACGACGGCCATCGGGCTGATGCTGGGGCTGCTTCAGCCCTCGGCGGGGATGGTGCGGGTGCTGGGAGGCGACCCCCGCGACGCCCGGACCCGGACGCAGGTGGGGGCGATGCCTCAGGAAAGCGCCCTGCCCCCCGCCCTGAAGGTGCGTGAGGTGGTCGCGCTGTTTGCCCGGATGTACCCCGCGCCGCTCCCCGTGGAGGAGGCGCTGGCGCTGGCCGACCTTCTACCGCTCGCGGGCCGCCGGGCCGGGGCACTGTCGGGCGGGCAGGCGCGGCGGCTGGCCTTTGCGCTGGCGGTGGTCGGGAATCCGGCGGTGCTGTACCTGGACGAGCCGACCGCCGGCATGGACGCCGGGAGCCGTCAGGCGTTCTGGGCGGCCGCCGAGCGCATGAAGGCCGCCGGAAAGACCATCCTGCTCACCACCCATTACCTGGAAGAAGCCGAACGCACCGCCGACCGGGTGGTGGTGATGAACGCGGGGCGGATTCTGGCCGACGGCACGCCCGAACAGCTTCGCGGCAGCATCGCCACGGCGCGAGTGCGCTTCACCTCGGACCTGGTGCTGGCGGAACTCCGGAATCTGCCGGGCGTGGAGGCCGCCGAGTCGGACGGGCACGGGCACGCCACGCTGACGACCCGCACGCCGGAAGCCCTGGTCACGGCGCTGGTACAGTCCGGCACCTCCTTCGCGGAGCTAGAGGTCACGCGCGCCAGCCTGGAAGACGCCTTCATGAACCTGACAGCGCGGCACTCGGCCTGAAGCCGCTTATCCCCCGGAGGAAGAACCCATGACCCTACTGACCCCCACCGCTGCCGCCTCCACCCGCCGCGCGCCCCTGCTGCCGCTGCTGACCCAGCTCGTGCTGGCCGAGCTGCACCGCTTGACACGCAATCCAATGTTCGCCATCGGCACCCTGGGCTTTCCCATCATGTTCTTCGCGCTGTTCGGCCTGCCCCTGGTCCACGAGAAGACGGACGCCGGGGTGAATGTCGGGCAGTACATTCTGGTCAGTTTCGGCACCTACTCGCTGCTGTCGGTGGCGATGTTCTCGTTCGGGGCGGCGGTGGCGACCGAGCGTACCGGCGGCTGGCTGCGGCTGCTGCGCGCCTCTCCCCTGCCCGCGGCGCTGTATCTGGCGGCCAAAACCATCGCCGCGCTTCTCTTCAGCGCCCTGGGCCTGACGCTGCTGTACCTGTTCGCGCACTTCGCGGGCGGCGTGACGTTTCCTGCGGGGCAGGCTCTCCTAATCGCGGGCAAGCTGCTGCTGGGCATGATTCCGCTGATTGCCCTGGGCCTATGCATCGGCTTCCTGGCGAGTCCCGCCAGCGCCAGCATCGTGGCGAACATCTTTAGCGTCCTCGTGTCCTTCGGCTCGGGCCTGTTCGTGCCGCTGGAGCAGCTCCCGAAGTTCATGCAGAGTCTCGCGCCGTATCTGCCCAGCTACCACCTCGCGCAACTCGGCTGGAACGCGGTCGCGGGGCAGGGCAGCGGGGACATCCGGCACTGGGCGTGGCTGGCCGGGTATACGCTGGTCTGCGGCGCTGTCGCCGCCTGGGCGTACCGCCGGGACGAGGCGCGCGGGCAGTAGACCGGCAGGGACCGGGCCGGGAGGATGAAGGCCGCCCCGGTTCCCTCGCCCGGCAGGAGGACGTGCATGAAGGTGTTCAGCCGACGACTCAGCGTGTGGGACGTGTTCCCACTGCTGTGGCTGGTGTTTCTGACCTTTCCAGTCATGGCCTTTTTCGGGGAGGCGCGGACCCCCGCGCAGGGGACGCTGTTCTGGGGTGTCGTGGCAGGCTTTCTGGCCGTGTACTGGCGGGTCTTCGGGCGGCCACAGCCGGAGCGCTGGGCCTTGCTAGGGTGGGTGTACACGCTGCTGGCGTACCTGCTACTGTATCCGGTCGTCGGCGGAACGGCGGGCACCTTTCTGGTCTACGGCGGGAGTCTGGTGGGGATGCAGCCGCGCGTCTCGCTGGCGCTCTGGCTGGCCCTGCTGAACAGCGCCGTCATGGCCCTGCCCTTCTGGACGGGGCCGTATCAGGCGGGCGACCTGGGCTGGCTGCTGCCGAACATGGTGTTCACGCTGGTCGCCGCCTACGCCAACCATGCCAGCTACCGCCAGCAGGTCGCCAGTCGCCGCCTGGCCCAGGTGCAGCGCGAGAAAGAGCTGCTCGCCGCCGACGCCGAACGCGAGCGCATCGCCCGCGACCTGCACGACCTGCTGGGGCATACCCTCAGCGTCATCGTGCTCAAGAGCGAACTGGCGAGCAAGCTGGCCGAACGTGACCCGGCCCGCGCCGCCGGGGAAATCCGCGAGGTGGAGCGCATCAGCCGCGAGGCGCTTTCCGAGGTGCGCGCGGCGGTGAGCGGCTACCGGGGCAGCGGCCTGAAGGCGGAACTCGCCCGCGCGAAGGTGGCCCTGGATGCGGCGGGCGTGCGGCTGGAGTACGGCGGTCAGCCCGCCCCCCTGCCCCCGGCGGTCGAACACGGCATGGGCATGGTGCTGCGCGAGGCCGTGACCAACGTGGTGCGCCACGCCCGCGCCCGCGAGTGCCGGGTGAGCATCACGCAGGAGCGCAGCGGCTACCGCCTGGAAATCGTGGACGACGGCGTGGGCGGCGAGGCCCCCGAAGGCACCGGCCTGACCTCCATGCGCGAGCGGGTGCGCGCCCTGGGCGGCGAGTTCACGCGCGACGGAACGCGGGGAACCCGGCTGGTGGCGAGCTTTGCCGGGGCGGAAGGCGAAAGCGTCTCTGCGCCTCTGCCTTCTGCCTTCCGCCTTCTGCCGGGCCGGAGGCCCCAGTGATTCGCGTCCTGCTGGCCGAGGACCAGGCCCTGGTGCTGGGCGCGCTCTCGGCGCTGCTGTCGCTGGAAGGCAACCTGGACGTGGTGGGCACGGCGGCCGACGGGGAGACGGCGCTGCGGCTGGCCTGCGAACTACGCCCGGACGTGCTGGTGACGGACATCGAGATGCCGCGCCTGAGCGGGCTGGACGTGGCCGAGCGGCTGCGGGGGACGTGCCCGGAGGTGCGCGTGGTCATCGTGACGACCTTCGCCCGCGCGGGCTACCTGCGCCGCGCGCTGGAAGTCGGGGCACGCGGGTATCTGCTCAAGGACGCCCCCGCCGCCGACCTCGCAGACGCCATCCGCCGCGTGCAGGCTGGGGGCCGGGCGGTGGACCCCGGCCTCGCCGCGGAGGCGTGGCAGGGCCGCAGTCCCCTCACCGACCGCGAGCGGCAGGTGCTGCGCGAGGCCGAGACGGGGGCCTCGACCGCCGACATCGCCCGCACGCTGCGTCTTTCCGAGGGTACGGTGCGCAACTACCTCTCGGAGGCCATCGGGAAGCTGGGGGCCGGAAACCGGGTGGAGGCCGCCCGGCAGGCGCGCGAGCAGGGGTGGCTGTAGCGCGGGCGGCCCCAGCTCCCACGAACGGCTCTGGGGGCGTCAAGCGAGGGTCAGGCGCAGGACACGCAGTCCCCGTAGCGTGAAGTTGGGCAGGTAGGCCAGCGCCTGCTCGGGCACGCTGTACTCAGGAAAGCGGCGCAGAAAGCGTGTCAGGAAGATGGCCGCCTCCATCCGCGCCAGGCTCGCGCCCAGGCAGTAGTGTGCGCCCGCCGCGAAGCTCAGGTGCAGGCGGGCGTTCTCGCGGGCCAGGTTCAGGCGGTGCGGCTCGGCAAAGACGCGCGGGTCGCGGTTCGCCCCAGCCAGGCTGAGGCCCAGGTGCAGCCCGGCGGGCAAGGTCACGCCGCCGACCGTCAGGGGTGCCGTCGTGAAGCGCCCGGTCCCCTGCACGGGCGAGACGAAGCGCAGGAGTTCCTCCACCGCGTTCGCAGCGCGACCCTCCGGGTCCTGGGCCAGCCAGGCCCGCTCGTCCGGCCACTCGTGCAGCGCGTGCAGGCTGCCGGAAATCAGGTTGCTGGTGGTCTCGTGCCCCGCCACCAGCAGCAGCACGGCGTTGGCGAGGAGTTCTTCCCCGCTGAGCCTTCCCGCCTCGTCCTCGGCGGCGGCCAGGGCCGAGAGCAGGCCGGGCCGGGGGTGCGCGCGCAGGTCGTCGGCCAGGGTGCGGAAGTAGGCGCGCATGGCGGCGGCGTCGGCCTCCACCTGTGCCCAGCGCTCCGGCGTCACGTCCAGCCCGCCCAGCAGGTCGGCCACGCTGCCCGCCCAGGTCTTGAAGCGGTCGGCGTCGGTGCCCTCCAGCCCCAGCATCTGCACGATGACCGACACGGGCAGGGGCACCGCGAGGGCCGCCACCGCGTCCACCTCTCCCCCACCCGCCCTGGCCTGCTGCCTCGCCCGGTCGAGCAGGTCGTCGGTCAGCCCGGTGAGAAAAGCGCGGCTCTCCTCCAGCACGCGCGGCGTAAAGGCCCGCTGCGCGAGCGAACGCAGCCGCGTGTGTGAGGGGCCGTCGTGGAACAGCATCATCGGGGCCATCAGGGCGTAACTGGCGGTGGCGCGGAAGGCTGGGTCGCCGTCGTACTTGCCGGTACGGACCACGGGGCTTTTGAGGGCCGCGCTGGCTTCCGCGTGCCCGCTCAGCAGTGCGAAGCCTGCCTCGGGGGCATACAGCACGGGCGAGGCGGCGCGCATCCGGTCGAGATAGGCGGGCGGGTCGGGGAGGTGCGCGCCCTGCCAGTAGCCTTGCAGCAGGGCGCCGGCGTCAGCGGCGGCGGTCATGCCCCAGGCTACTCCTCTGCCCCTCCCCTCTGGCCCTCCCCTCTGGTGCGCCGCGCCTCTGCTACCCTGCGCCCTATGTCAGCAGGGCGGCTCGTCGTCGGCGTGAGTGGGGGCAGCGGCATTCCCTACGCGCTGAATGTCCTGCGTGCCCTGCGGGAGCTGGACGTGGAGACGCATCTGGTCGTGACCAGCGGGGCCAAGCGGGTGATGACGGCGGAGGGGGGGCCGCAGCTCGCGGACCTGACTGCCCTCGCCACCGTCACCCACGACGACCGCGACCTCGCCGCCAGCATCGCCAGCGGCTCCTTTCGCACGGCGGGGATGCTGGTCGTGCCGTGCAGCGCCGGAACCCTGGCGAAGGTGGCGGGCGGCTTTGCCGACAACCTGCTCGCTCGTGCCGCCCACGTCACCCTCAAGGAACGGCGGCGGCTGGTACTGGTGCTGCGGGAAGACCCCCTCCCCCGGCCCATGCTGCTGAACATGCTGGCCGCCCATGACGCGGGGGCCACCGTGATGACCGCCAGCCCCGGCTTCTACCACGCGCCGGGAGACGTGGAAGAACTGCTGCATTTCGTGACGGCCCGCGTGCTGGACCAGTTCGGGCTGGACGTGCCGGGCTTCCGGCGCTGGCGGGAACCCCCCCGGCAGAAGGCAGAGGGATGACAGGCATCTGCTTCCTGGCAGGCCGCACTGCCGCCCTGATTCCCGCCGCCGGGTCGGGCACCCGCCTGGGCCTGGGGCCGAAGGCGTTCGTGGAGGTGGCGGGAAAGAGCCTCCTCGTCCGCAGCGTGGCCGCCCTCGCCCCCCTGGTGGATGAGGTGCTGGTGGCGCTGCCGGAAGGGTCGAGCCTGCCGGAAGGCCTCCCCGCGCGGGCCATCCTGGGGGGCGAGACGCGGCAGGACAGCGTGCGCCGGCTGCTCCAGGCCACCTCGGCCGATGTGGTGCTGGTCCACGACGCGGCGCGGCCCTTCCTGCCCGCGCATGTGGTTCACGCGCTGCTGGAGGCCATTCCTGAAACGGGCGCGGCGACAGTGGCCCTGCCCGTGGCCGACACCCTGGTGCGGGGTGAGGCGGGGCGGTGGGGTGGCCTGGTTCCCCGCGAGAGCCTCTGGGCGGTGCAGACGCCGCAGGGCTTCCGCCGTGAGCTGCTGCTGCGGGCGCACGCGGCGGCGCGGGCGGAGGGCTTCGCCGCGACCGACGACGCCGGTCTGGTCGCCCGACTGGGCCTCCCGGTAACACTGGTGCCCGGCGACGCCCGGCTGTTCAAGGTCACGACGCCCGGCGACCTGGCCCTGGCGCAGGCCCTCGCCCGAGTATGGGATGCTGGCACCGATGATGCCTGAAGCGGTCCCCACGACCTACTTCGCCCCCGCCAAGGTCAACCTGGGCCTCAGCGTGCGCGGCCTGCGCCAGGGCGGCTACCACGAGCTGCACTCCATCATGGTGCCGCTGACGGTGGGCGACGAGCTGGACATCGCCCCCGCTGACACCCTCACGTTGCGGGTAGAGGGCGCGGACCTCCCGGCGGACGGGCACAATCTGGTCTACCGGGCGGCGCGGGCGTATCTGGACGCGGCGGGGCAGCCGAGCGGCGCGGCCATCACCCTCCGCAAGCGGCTCCCGCTGGCCTCCGGCCTGGGCGGCGGCAGCAGCGACGCGGCGACCACCCTGATGGCCCTGGCCCGCCTGTATCCCGCGTCCGTTCACCTCCCCACGCTGGCCCTGACACTGGGCGCGGACGTGCCCTTCTTCCTGCTGGGGCAGGCGGCGCTGGCCGAGGGGGTGGGGGAGGTCCTCACGCCGCTGCCGGTGCCGCGCGTGCCGCTGGTGCTGGTCAATCCGGGTGTGGAGGTCAGCGCGCGGGACGCCTACACCTGGCTCGACGAGGAGGAGGCCTTCACCCCGCCCCTGGACGTGGAAGGCATCCTCGCCGCGCTGACCAGCCGCCACGAGGTGCCCTTCCACAACGCCCTGCAAGACCCGGTGGCCGCCCGCCACGCCCCCATCCGCGAGGCGCTGACCGCCCTGGCGGACACGGGCCTGCGCTCGCCTTTGATGAGCGGCTCCGGGGCCACCTGCTTCGCCCTGGCCGAAAACGACGACCAGGCGCACGCGGCGGCGCGGACCATTCAAGCGCGGCAGCCGGGGTGGTGGGTGGCGACGGCCTGCACGCTGTAGGGGCCGATGGCAGATGGCACACGAGGCCAAAGCTTCAGCAAAAGCTCTCCTGGCCATCGGCGTTCAGCCTTCCGCCATCGGCACCCGTCAGGGGTGATACGTCTTCAGCACCCCGCCAAACCCCGGCTGCACCCCGGCGCGGTAGAACACCAGGCTGATGGGCAGGTTGCTGCCGCTGGCGGGCACGAAGTCGATGTTCAGGCGGTCGGACTGCGCGCGCCACAGCAGCACGGGCTGGTCGGGGGTGAGGGCGTTGCCGCTGCGGGGCAGCTTGATGGTCTGGGTGATGGGGCCGTCCTCGATGTTCATCGCGCCGCGGTAGAGGCCGCCGCGCGGGCTGAAGGCGACGGCGGTTCCAGCGACGCCGCTCACCTCCAGGTCGTACAGCACGCCGTAATTGCCGCTGAGTCGCTGGGGGCGGCCCGTCAGCATGTCGGTGCCGGTGAGTGCCGGGTCCACCTGGCCGTCCCCGATGATCAGGCGGGCGGGCAGGGTGGTGAGGTTCACCCGCAGGGACCGCACCGCGTTCGGGAAGGTGCCGCGCACGTGGCGGCCGTCGGGCTGGAGGTAGGGCAGCTGCTGCACGACCTGGGCGCTGGGCGGCAGGCCCTCTTCCAGCATCACGAAGGTGAGTTCGACCCGGCCCGAGGCCGTCAGGTCCTGCATCACGTTGACGCCGCTGCCGGCGTTCAGGGTGGGGCTGGCGTACACCGCCGCACTCTGGCCGGGCGCGAGGGTCAGGCTGTGCCCGCCCGTGCTGGCGAAGTAGTCCAGCAGCGTGACCTGCCCCAGCAGCCCCTCGATGCGGGTGGGGGCCGTCTCGCCCAGGCGTTCGGTGCGGACCTCCACCGCGCGGGGTTCGAGGTTCCGCGCCAGGATGTAGAGCCGCGCGGGGCGGGCCAGCGCGTTCAGGTGGTAGGCCAGCAGCCGCGCCCGCCCCGACACGGTGTCCTGGTACAGCACGCCGCTCTGGGTGGGCACTTCCGGGCTGTCACTGAACAGCAGCGGGTAGCTGGCACTGGGGACCGGCAGGGCCGTCACGGCGGGGTAGCCGGACACCAGCGGGTCGGGAAAGCGGTCGCCGGGTTCGGCGTACTTCAGCGCGTAGCTCAGCGGCGTGTCCACGGGCGCGCCCTCCACGCGGATGGTGCGGCTGTAGGGCTGGCTCTGGAGGCCGCGGCTGTTGGTGACCTGGAGGGTGACGGTGTAGGTGCCGGGCTGGAAGTACACGTCCTGGCGGCCCGTCCATTTGCGGGCGGTGATGTCGGCCCCGTCCGGGTCGAAGGGGTAGTCGGTAAAGATAATCCGCTCGCCGGGCGCGTAGGTGCCCTTGTCGGTCGAGAAGCGGGCCTGCGGCGAGAGCGGGTTGCCCCCCTCGCGCAGCGCCGTGAGAGTCAGGCTGCGGCCCCCGTCGTCCACCGAGAGGTTCGCGTTCAGCGCGTCGGCCAGCAGCCGGACACTCACGTACAGCGTGGTCCCGACCGTGACGACGCTGCCGCCGGGTTGCGGTGCCCCCGCCAGAAAGGCCGTGTTGCCCACCGGGTCCACCGTCAGGCGACCGAGCTGCACCTGGCCGCCCGCCTCGACCAGGGACTGCCCCAGCAGGGCCGCCGCCTCGCGCAGCGGCACCATCGTGCGGCCGTTCAGCAGGCGCGGCGGCGCGCTGAACTGCGCGGCCTCGCCGTTCACGTAGGCGGCGGTCTGGTCAGGGGTGAAGGAAAGCTGGACGGCCCCCACCGCCGCGGCGGGCAGCGCGGTCAGGCCCAGCGTCAGCGCCGCGAGCAGCGTGCGGCCCCCACTTCGGAGGCGGGCAGCGTGAGTCAGGGAAGAGAGCAGGGCGGACACCGGCATCCGGCCAGTATGCCGGGCCAACCTGACGCGTGTCTGCCCCACCCTGTCCCGTCCAGTCCAGACATGAAGGACCGGTGAGGCGGCGGAGCCTCCTACGGGATGGCTCTGCTCAATGGTGCGGACAGATTCATAACTTTCTGGACCTTTCCCACGCTGGGACGGCGTTGCCGTCCACCCCCCTCCCCAACCCCTCTGCAAGCAGCTCTGCGAGTCCCCCGCAAGGGGAGAGGGGCTTTTTGCGCCCTGCACGCTATTTTCGAATACACCTCTCTACACCTCTCGCAAGAGGATGCAAAACTGTCCGCACAATCGCTGATACGGACTCCGAAAGGTTGACTTGTAAACCTGAAATCCGAGCGGAGCGAGTGGGAGAACGTCGGATGTTCCTGCCCGCCCTGAAAGCATGTCCAGAGGCAGCTCTGGGCACTGGGGGTTCCATCTCCGCCACCCCGTATTTTTTGCTTCTCGCTTCGCTCGGTTGATGCTTGCAAATCAACGCAATCTGGTATCAGTCCGTCTGGCCCGACCGCCGCCGTCTGCGGGCCACGCGCAGTTCGGCCCCCACCAAGGCCAGCGTGTTCAGCGCGTAGGTGGCGGCCAGCAGCGTGAGCAGGCCCGCGCGGGTCGCGGGGTTCGTGGGGTCCAGCGGGGTGGCGAAGCGGGTCAGGCCCGCCAGGGGGGCCAGGGCCGCCATGGCCCCCGCCCAGGCCAGCAGCAGCACCCCGCCCCAGGCCCCCTCCAGCAGGGCGGTGCCGGGCAGCAGCAGCGCGGCCAGGCGGTAGGCGGCGGGGCGGCCCTGGCGGGCAGCACCCGCCGGACGCGGCACCAGCAGGGACAGCCCCAGCAGCGTCAGCAGGGCCAGTGCCCCCAGAAAGGCCCAGCCCAGGCGCACGCTGGCCGGGCTGCCGCCGGGAGAAAGGTTGCCCAGCGGGTCCCGCAGGTCGCGCAGCAGGGTCACGCTCAGGTCGCCCTGCACGGCGCGGGTCAGGCTGCGGTCGTCGGGGTAGCACAGCCGGGGATCGCCGGGTCGGTAGGTGCGCTGGAAGATGGTGCCGGGCGTGCCGGGATTCAGCCCCAGGTTGTAGGCGGGGGCGGCCAGGTCGGGCCGGGCGGCCAGCGCGGCGCGGTACTGCTCGCGGGCCTGCGGTTCGTCGCCGTGCGTCTGCGCGAGGGTGCCCAGGTTGTTCAGCGCGCAGGCGTCCCCGGCGCGGGTATAGCGGTCGCGGGCGGCGCTGTCCTCGCCGCCGAGCTGGGTGCTCAAACCGGCCAGCAGCGCCGTGTCGGGCGTGGCACGCAGGTCCAAGTCGTCCAGGCGGGCCGCGTACCAACCCCCGCCATAGGTGCCGATGTTCAGCGCCGGGGCATTCAGCCGCTGGGCCGTGGTGTTGGCCCACTGCCAGCCCGCCACGCTGACCACCAGCCCGGCGGCCAGGGCCACCAGCCCCAGCCGCTCGCCCCAGGGGGCGTACAGCACCGCCACCCGCCGCACGCGGGCCAGCGGGTGCCGCAGCCAGGCCCCCCAGCGGCCGCCCAGCGCGCGGGTGTCCTCGCCCTGCACGCGCCAGGCCCGGACGGTCAGGACCAGCAGCGCGGACAGGAGCGCCAGCAAGAGGGCCAGCGTCGAGAGCCGGACGACGTCCCGCACCTGCCGCGGCGCGTCCGGCCCCAGGTTGTAGAGGGTCCCGGCCCGCAGCCCGCGCGTGAACTGCCGCCACTCCTCCGCCTCGCCGCTGCGGCCCTGGGCGTCGAGCAGCGCGGCGTAGCGGGCGTACAGGGCCGGGCCGCCCTCGAAACGGGGGTGCAGGTCGCGCAGGTAGCGCAGCCACACCTCGGCGCGGCCCAGGCGGCCCTGGTCGAGCAGCGTGCCCACGTAGCCGCTGGGGTTCCCGTAGGCGAAGAGGGCCTGGCGGCTGACCCGCACCTCCGGGTCGTAGCCGCGGGCGGCGGCGTCACGGCGGGCACGGTCCAGGGCCAGGTTGGCCGCCGCCGGAAAGCCGCTGGCATCCAGCCCGGCGGCCAGCTCCACCCAGGCGGGAAAGGGCAGGTCGCCCCCCAGGCTGCGCCGCACCGCGCCCAGCATGGCGTAGCGGTCGCCGCGCCGGGCGGCCTCCTGCGCCTCGCGCAGCGCCAGGAAGGGGTTGAGGGGGTCCTCGCGCGCCGCCCGCGCCAGGTCCTCGGCCGGGACCAGGGCCGCGGCGTGGCGCAGCCACCCGGTCACGTCCGGGTCGGGCGGAAAGACCACCCGCTCCTGCACCCGTCCGCCATCCTGCGCGCTGCCCAGCGTGAAGCGCTCCATGTACCCGTCGCCGCTGGTGCTGACCCGCACGGTGCCGCCCGTCGTGTCCAGCGACGTGACGGTGCCGGGCAGGTCGGAGCGTGCCCGCGCCGTGCCGTCCGGCCCCAGCGCGTACACCACCGGGCCGACCCCCAGGTACGTCACGTCCCCCAGCGTGACCGGGCCGGTCAGGTCGCCCAGACCAGCGGGATAGTGGCGGGACCAGAGGAGGTTCGCGCCGTCCTCGAAGCGCAGGGTGCGGCCTTCCAGCACAGCGTCTGCCCCCGCGCTGCCCCCCAGCAGGGCGAGGGCGGCGAGGACTGGCCCCATGAGGACTGGCCCGGCGAAACCGCGCCTCATGCGGGCCGCTTTTGCCCGGTCAGCAGGTGCAGGGCGCGCACCGCCATCGCCGCGCCCCCGGCCAGCAGGTCGGGCAGGCCGCCGAAGCGCGCCGCGAGCAGCAGCCCCAGCGGCACGGCGACGGCGGTGGCAAAGGGCACCGCGTTCAGCCCCAGCCGCCGCTGGAGGGTCACGCGGTAGAGCGGAATCAGGGCCAGGCCGGCGGCCACCGTTCCCGCCAGCGTCACGGGCGCGGCCACCAGCAGCGCCCCCAGCAGCGGCGCGATGCCGCCCCCACCCCGGAAGCCGAAGAACACGGGGTAGCAATGGCCCAGCACCACGAACAGCGTGGCGACCCAGGTGTGCCCCGGCGTCAGCCAGCGCGCCAGCAGCACGGCGGCGGCCCCCTTGAGCATGTCACCGGCCGTCACCAGCAGCGCCGCCGCGAGGCCGTGCTGGCGGTAGGTCCCGCTGCCCCCCGGCAGGTCGCGCGCGCGAATATCCTCCCCCAGCGCCCGCGAATACAGCACCCCGGCCACCAGGGAACCGAGCAGATACGAGGCGAGCGCGACCAGGAGGAGCATCGCCGCGCATTCTAGCCGGGCGGGCAAGCGTGAAGCGCACTTCATACGAATTCCGGTTGAGCAGTTATGGCATAACTGCGAAACCCGACTGGAAGGAGTAGGAAAAGGACGGATTCCAGAATGGAGTTCTCCTTCGGCTCTTTCCCGAAGGAGAACGGAGTGGCCGGAATCCGTATCCAGGCCCCCTTCAGGCGCAGGCGGCAGCGTGACCCGTAGCCTCTGCCCATGACACAGCAGCAGAAGAACGTGCAGGGCAAGAAGGTCGCCATCCTGGTGGCCGACGGCTTCGAGAGGGTGGAACTCGAACAGCCGCGCCAGGCGCTCCAGCAGGCCGGAGCCGTGACCCAGGTCGTCAGCCTGAAGCCGGGCGAGGTGCAGGGCATGAACCACGACCTCGAACCCGCCGGCAAGGTGAAGGTGGACCGCACCATCACTGAGGTCAGCGCGAACGACTTCGACGCCCTGCTGCTGCCCGGCGGCACCGTCAACCCCGACAAACTGCGCCTCAGCCCGGAGGCGATGGCCTTTGTGCGCGCCTTTTACGACGCGGGCAAGCCCATTGCCGCCATCTGCCACGGCACCTGGTCGCTGCTCGAATCCGGCATCAGCCGCGGCCTGAGAATAACGAGCTGGCCCAGCCTCCAGACCGATCTGCGCAACAGCGGGGCCGAGTGGGTGGACGAGGAGGTTGTCACCGACCGGGGCGTCGTCACCAGCCGCAAGCCGGACGACCTCTCCGCCTTCAACGCGAAGATGCTGGAGGAGTTCGCGGAGGGCGACCACAGCGCGAAACGCTGAGAGCAGACGCCGGAGCCTCCCCCCGCTCTATCCCCGCTCTACACTGCCCCCATGACTTCCGGCCCCGCCTCTCCCCTCTCCCGGACCGAACTGCGGCGCTACTCGCGGCAACTGCTGGTGCCCGAATGGCTGGATGCGGGGGCGCAGGAGCGCCTGCGGGCCGCCGCCGTGCTGGTGGTCGGCGCGGGCGGGCTGGGAGGCCCGGTCATCCTGCAACTGGCAGGCGCGGGCGTGGGGCGGCTGGTGATTGCGGATGGCGATACGGTGGACCTCAGCAACCTGCACCGTCAGACGCAGTTCGGGGTGGGGGACGTGGGAAGGCCGAAGGCGGAGGTGGTCGCCGCCCGCGCCCAGGCCCTCAATCCCTTCGTGCAGGTGGAAGCGGCCCCCTGGCTGGACGAGGCGAACGCCGACGCCCTGGTGGGCGGCGTGGACCTGGTGGTGGACGCCACCGACAATTTCGGGGCGCGCTACGCCATCGCGGATGCCTGTGGGCGGGCGGGGCGCGAGTGGGTGTGGGGCGCGGCGAGCGGCAGCAGCGGCCTGGTCAGCGTGTTCGGGCCCGACCTGGGGCTGCGCGACGTGTTCCCCGACCCCGGTGGGGCCGAATCCTGCGACGAGGCGGGCGTGCTGGGGCCGCTGCCGAACGTGGTGGGCAGCGTAATGGCGCTGGAGGCCCTCAAGGTGCTGGGCGGCGTGGGCGAGGCGCTGCGCGGGCGGCTGTGGACCTTTGACGCCCTGACCGGGCGGGTGCGGGTGCTGCGGCTGCGGGAAGGCTGAACTGTCCCCATACGGACAGCAGGTCGGGGGCAAAAGCCGCGCCCAGTGGGGGTTGCGGGCTTGCATCACGACAAACGTGTGTTACTGTGCATTTGAGCCAACAATTCGCTCAAATCCACCTTTCGGAGGACCACGCATGGCCAGAACATCGCCGTCCGAAGCCAGGGGCAACGACGCCGGGGGAGCAGAAACCCGCGCGGGCAGCGGCAAGATTGCCAAGACCCAGATCATCGACCAGATCGCCGAGCGGACCAGCCTGAGCCGCAAGCAGGCGGGTGAAGCCGTCGCCACCCTGCTGGGCGGCATCGCCGAGGCCCTGCGCGACGGCAAGACCGTGGGGCTGCCCGGTCTGGGAACGCTGAGCGTCACGGAAACGGCCGCCCGCACCGGCGTGCGCCCGGGCACCAGCGAGAAAATCCAGATTCCGGCGGGCAGGAAGATTCGCTTCAAGGTCGCCGGTACCCTCAAGGGCAACCTCTAGCGCATTTGACGTAAAAAGAACCCCTCTCCCCTTGCTTCGCAAGGCCCTCTCTGCTCCGCAGCTCTACGAGTCCCGCAAGGGGAGAGGGTCAAAAAATGACACCATCTTTATGACCAATGCTCTAAAACGCAGGCAGCCGGGCGGGCCGCTCTACAGGGGCGGTCCGCTCGCCTGCCGGGCTTTGTGACCTGTCCTACCGGTGGGAGGCCGGGGGGCGGGTACGTTGAGCCTCAGCATGAACAAGGTTCTCTGTCTCTCGCTGGCCGTGCTGGTGGGCAGCGCCGCCGCCAAACCCATCGTGGTGGGCAGCAAACTCGACCCCGAGGCCCAGATTCTCGGGCAGATGATCGTCCTGACCCTGCGCAATGCGGGCCTCGATGTCACCGACCGGACCAACCTGGGCGACACGGGCGTGAACCGCAAGGCGCTGCTGGCGGGCGAGATCGACGTGTACCCCGAGTACACCGGGAACGCCGTGTACCTCTTTCCGCAGGCGAAGATCAGCGCGAAGGAGGCGGGCAATCCCGGCAGGATCTACGGGTACGCGCGGCAACTGGACCTCAAGAACGGCGTCACCTGGCTGAAGCCCGCCAACGTCAACAACACCTGGGTGATCGCCGTGCCGCAGGCGCTGGCGGCGCAGCAGAAACTGGGCAGCGTGGCCGACCTGGCCCGTTACCTGAAGGGCGGCGGGCGGTTCAAGATCGCGGGCAGCCCCGAGTTCTTCAACCGCCCCGACACCATGCCCGCCTTCGAGGCGGCCTACGGCTTCAAGCTGCGGCCCGACCAGAAGCTGGTGCTGGCCGGCGCGACCCCGCCCCAGACGCAACAGGCCGCCGCCAGTGGCACCAGCGGCGTCAACGCGGCGATGGCCTACGGCACCGACGGGACGCTCGCCGCGCTGAAGCTGGTGGCCCTGAAGGACCCGAAGGGCGCGCAGGCCGTCTACCAGCCCGCGCCCATCATCCGCAGCGAGGTGCTCAAGGCCAACCCGCAGATCGCGGCGCTGCTGAACAAGACTTTCGCCACCCTCACCCAGTCCACGCTGCAAGGCCTGAATGCCCAGGTCGCGCTGGAAGGCCGCACCGCGCAGGACGTGGCCCGCACGTACCTCAGGGGCAAGGGCCTGATCAAGTGATCCCGGGCGGCTTCCGCCCACGCCAGGCGTGAGCCGTTCCGCCTCCCCGTCCGGTCCCGGCGGCACGGGCACCGTTCTGCTGCTGGCCGCCCTGCCGATGCTGGCGGGGGCACTGCTGCCGTGGGTGCTGCTGCGGCCCAACCGCCTCGCACCCGGCGAATACCTGCGGCTGCCGCCCGCGCTGCTGGGTGGGGCACTGCTGCTGGCGCTCCTGCCCCTGTGCACCTTCCGGCTGGCCCCGCGCCTGACCTGGCTGGCCGCGTCGCTGGCGGTCGCGGCGGGGTTCTGGGGGCTGGGGGCAGAGACGCGGACGGCGCTGGTCGGGCAGCCGCCCTTCGCGCGGGCGAGTGCGGCGGGCGGCGTCTGGCTGTTTCTGCTGGGGGCCGGCATCGCCGCTTACGCCGCGGGGCTGCTGGGCCGCACCCGCCGGGAACGCGGGCTGGCCTGGGCCTGGCTGCCCCCGGTGGCCGCCCTCTTTCTGGCCGGACACCTGAACGCCTGGTCGGTGCTGGTGGAGGGCCGCAGCGAGGGGCCGCGCTGGGTGCAGGAACTCGGGCAGCACCTGCGGCTGGTGGGCGGCGGGCTGGGCCTGGCGCTGCTGCTGGGGGTGCCGCTGGCGGTGTGGGCGGCGCGGCGGGAGCGGCCAGCGGGCGTGGTGCTGGGCCTGGCGAACGGCATCCAGACCCTGCCCAGCCTGGCCCTGCTGGGCCTGCTGATCGCGCCGCTGGCGGCCCTGGCGAACGCCTTTCCCTGGCTGCGCGAGCTGGGCGTCAGCGGCATCGGGGCCGCCCCGACCCTGGTGGCCCTGACGCTGTATGCCCTGCTGCCCATCCTGCGCAACGGGGTGGTGGCGCTGCGCGGTGTCTCCCCCGGTGCCCTCGACGCCGCGCGCGGCATGGGCATGACGGCCGCGCAGATGTTCTGGCGGGTCGAGCTGCCGCTGGCGCTGCCGGTGTGGCTCAGCGGGGTCCGGCAGGCCGCCGTGCTGCTGGTCGGCGTGACGGCGGTGGCGGCGCTGATCGGCGCGGGGGGCCTGGGCAGCTACATCTTCAAGGGGCTGCAAAGTGCGGCCAGCGACCTGATCCTGCTGGGCGCGGTCCCGGCGGCCCTGCTCGCCCTGCTGCTCGACGCGGCGCTGCGCGCCCTCGAAGGGGTGCTGGGCCAGCGCCTCGGGCGGGTGGAATGAGCGGGGGAGGCGAGACAAACCGCACCCCGCCTCCCCCACCCCGCCTTCCTTTTCCGGAGCCGTCATGATTGAGTTGCAACACCTGGAAAAACAGTACGGCGGCACCTTTGCCGTGCGTGACCTGAGCCTGGTCTTCCCGGAGGGCGAACTGACCGCCCTGCTTGGCCCCAGCGGCTGCGGCAAGACCACCACACTGCGGATGATCAACCGCCTGATTGAACCGGGCGGGGGGCGGGTGCTGCTGGACGGCCGCGACACCCGCGACCTGCGCCCCGAGGTGCTGCGCCGGGGCATCGGCTACGTGATCCAGCAGATCGGCCTGTTCCCGCACCTGACCATCGCGCAGAACGTGGCCACCGTCCCCGACCTGCTGGGCTGGGACCGCCAGCGGACCGCCCGGCGGGTGGACGAGTTGCTGGAGCTGGTGGGCCTCGACCCCGCTGTGTACCGCAGCAAGAAACCCGGTGAGCTGTCGGGCGGCCAGGCGCAGCGCGTGGGTGTGGCCCGCGCCCTGGCCGCCGATCCGCCCGTCCTGCTGATGGACGAACCCTTCGGTGCGCTGGACCCGCTGGCCCGCGACCGCCTGCAACAGGCCTTCCGCGCCATCCAGCAGCGGCTGAGAAAGACGGTCGTGCTGGTCACCCACGACATCGACGAGGCGCTGCGCCTGGGGGACCGCATCGCCCTGATGAACGCGGGAACGCTGGCGCAGTTCGGCACCCCGGCCGAGCTGATTCACCGCCCCGCCAGCCCCTTCGTGCGGCAGTTCCTGGGCGAGGACGCGGCGCTGCGGCAACTGGCGGGCCGCCGCGCCGCCGAGTTCGTCCGGCCCGGTCCGGCTGGCGACCTCCCCGCCGTTGACGGCGAGCTGGACGCCCGCAGCGCCCTGGGCGTCATGCTGCGCGAGGGCACCGGCACCCTGGCCGTAACGCGAGCCGGCGTTCCCCTCGGCGTGCTGCGCTGGGAGGACCTCGGCCAGCCCGGGGAACCGGACGCATGACGGCCCGCAGGCTGCCCCGGCCCACCCGGTGGCCCTGGGGCGCGGCCCTGTGGCCGTTGCTGCTGGCCGTCTCGCTGCTGCCGGGTGTCCTGCCCCGGCTGGTGCAGCCGCTCTCGCCGGGCGGGCCGCTGACCTTCGACCCGCCGCTGTGGCAGCTCACCCTGACGCACCTGGGCCTGGTGCTGCTGGCAACCGCCGCCGTGCTGCTGCTCGGCGTGCCCCTGGCCGTGATCGTGACCCGCCCCGGACGCGAGAGCCTGCGCGCGCTGACGGAGACGCTGGCCGGGCTGGGGCAGACGGTCCCGACCCTCGCCATCCTCGCCCTGGCCGTGCCCGCCCTGGGCTTCGGCTGGGCACCGACGCTGCTGGGCCTGGTCGTCTATGGCCTGGTGCCCGTCATCGGCAACGCCATCGCCGGGCTGCTGGCCGTGGACCGGGGCCTGCTGGACGCCGCTCGTGGCATGGGCATGTCAGAGCGGCAGCGGCTCTGGCGGGTCGAGCTGCCGCTGGCTCTGCCGGTGCTGCTGGCGGGCGTCCGCACCAGCACCGTCTACAACGTGGGCACCGCGACCGTCGGCGCGGCCCTGGGAGCCGGGGGACTGGGCGTGCCCATCATTAACGGCCTCTCGCAGCAGAACACGGGCCTGACGCTGGTCGGGGCCATCCTCGCCGCGCTGCTGGCCCTCAGCCTGGACGCCCTGCTGGGGCTGCTGGTGCCCCTCCGGGAAGCGGGCAGATGAAGAACCTGGCCCGCTGCCCCCTCAACCTGGGATGCAGGCCTCATAGAAGGCTGCTAAGGTGAGAATCATGCGGACAGGTAAGCCTTTCGACTTGCGGTTCGCTCTGGCAATGGCTCTTCCGGCCCGCCCCTTCCCCCTCTGAATGTTCCGGCCCAGCCCCGTGCTGGGCTGCTTTCATCTGGGACCGCCCCCAACAGCGAGAAGAGGGTGGGGGAAAGAGGGGAGGCCCGGCCCCACGCCGAACGTGGGAGCGTGTTCGATGGTTGCGGTCTGAGGGTTTCGCACGGCAGCAGAGGTGACCACGGTGAAAAGAATGTCCTTCCACACGGGTGATCGCGTCGTTCTTCCTCCCTATGGCATCGGGGTGGTCAGTGGCACCTGCCACCGTCCGGTCGCCGGGGAAACCCACGTCTACTATCAGGTGGACTTTCCCAACACGGCGAGCCGGGCCTTCGTGCCGGTCCGGGCACCCCAGGGCGCGGGGATGCGCGCGGCCCTGACCGCCGCCGATATGCCTGATCTGCTGTGCCGGCTCCAGGACAGCCAGACCCTAAATCTGCCCCGCCAGTGGGCCGCCCGCCACCGCCGCGTCACCGAGATTCTGGTCGGCGGCGATCCCTACGAACTCGCCACCCTGACGTGCGAACTGCGCCGCTGGAATATCGAACGTGGCCTGCCCGATCTGGACCGCCAGGCCTTCCGCCGCGCCATCCGTCTGCTGGAACAGGAAGTCCGCGGGCTGGAAGACCAGTGCGCGCAGGACGTGCAACGCCTGCTGGACCACGCCTGGAACGAAACCCCCACCTGAACAGAAAAGAAGCCGGGGCGGCAGAGATTTCACTCTGCCGCCCCGGCCTGTTCCAACAGGGTCTGCAAGCGCACACCCCCGCGTGGGGCGGGGGTGAAGGGAAGACATAAAACAGGGGGTGAAGAGGGGGTGCGGAGCGTGTAGAAAGGAGGTGATCCAACCGCACCTTCCGGTACAGTTACCTTGTTACGACTTCACCCCAGTCATGCGCCACAGTCTAGACGCCTGCCTTGCGGCTCCCGGCGGTTTCAACTGCAACGTACTCCCA